>CAMDOF010000059.1 GCA_945903465.1 Opitutus sp. GAS368 | reverse complement strand
AAAATAATTTCGGCGGCGTCCTCGCCGACGACATGGGCCTCGGCAAAACGCTCCAAACCCTTGCGTGGCTTCTGTGGCTCGCCGAAAACACCACCCGCGCCTCATCCACCCGCCCTGCCCACCGCCCGTTCCGCGCCCTCGTCGTCTGCCCCAAGTCCGTCGTCGTCAACTGGCAACTCGAGACCGCCCGCTTCGCCCCCACCCTCACCACCACTCGCTTCACCTCCGACCTCATCGCCGACCTCCCCCCCGGCCCATCCGCCACCAAGACGCCCACCTCCCCATTCGCCGCACTCAAAACCCATCTTCTCGTCGCCAACTATACCCAGCTGCGGCTGCACGCCGAGGCCTTCGCCAGCGAATCCTGGGACGCCGTAATTCTCGACGAAGGCCAAAACATCAAAAACCCCGCGAGTACCACCGCCCAAGCGGCCCGCGCCCTCCGTACAAGCCAACGCCTCGTCCTCACCGGCACTCCCATCGAAAATCGCCTCCTCGATCTCTGGAGCCTCTTCGCCTTCGCCCAACCCGGCCTCCTCGGCGGCCAAACTTCCTTCAAACGCCTCTACAATGATAAAGAGGACCCCGCTGGCGCCCACCAACGCCTCGCCAACCGTGTAAAACATTTTCTCCTCCGAAGGACCAAGTCTCAAGTCGCCCAGGATCTCCCCCCACGGATCGAGGAAGAACTCATCGTCGAACTCGAGGGCGATCAACGCCGCCTCTACGACGCCGAACTCAAACGCACCCGCGCGCTTCTCCTCGGTGTTAAAAGCTCCCGCGAGTTCGACTCCCAACGCTTCAATATTCTCCAATCCCTCCTCCGTCTCCGCCAAATCTGCTGCGATCCGCGCCTCATCGGGGCCGGCCAACTCCCCAAATCCAAACTCCTCAAATCACCCAAAAAAGGCTCCGCCAACCGCCCGGAACCGAGCCCCGAATCCCTCCCGTCGCCTTCCGCCAAACTCGAGGCCCTCCTCGAGACCCTCGAACCCCTCGTCGCCCAGGGCCACAAAGTTTTGGTCTTCTCCCAATTCGTCACGATGCTCGAACTTATCCGCATGGAGCTCAACGCTCGCGGCATCGCCCATCTCCTCCTCACCGGCCAAACCGAAAACCGCCAAGACCTCGTTGATAAATTCCAGGACGACCCCACCACTTCCGTCTTCCTGCTTTCACTCAAGGCCGCCGGCTCAGGACTAAATCTTACCGCCGCCAGCTATGTCGTCCTTTTCGACCCTTGGTGGAACCCGGCCGTCGAAGCTCAGGCCATCGACCGCACCCACCGAATCGGCCAAAAAAGCCAAGTCATCGCCTACCGCCTCATCGCCCGCGACACCATCGAAGAAAAAATCCGCGCCCTCCAGCGCGAGAAAGCCGCCCTCGCCGCCGCCGTCGTTCACGAGGAATCCCTCGCCACCGTCCTCGACCTCGAGAGCCTCCGCCGCATCCTCGCTTAACCCGACCGTCCCAAGCCGCCCAATCTCGCGAAGGCTCAATCAAACACCACGGTCTTGTTCCCGTAGACCAGCACCCGCCCCTCCAAGTGCCAACGCAGCGCTTGCGCCAGCACTTGCCGCTCCAGATCACGCCCTTTCCGCACCAGCTCTTCCACCCCGTGACGATGCGTCACTCGCGCCACATCTTGGTGAATAATCGGGCCTTCATCGAGATCGCGCGTCGCGTAATGAGCCGTCGCCCCAATCAACTTTACCCCGCGGGCATGGGCCTGATGATAGGGCCGTCCTCCCGCAAAGGCCGGTAAAAAAGAATGATGGATATTTATCACCGACCCACCCCAGCTCTGCAGAAAATCCGCCGAGAGCACTTGCATATAACGCGCTAAAACCACCAATTCCACCCCCTTTTCCGCCAACAATGCGAGTTGCGCGGCCTCCGCCGCCGCCCTGGTCCCATTCGTCACCGGAATATGAAAAAAGGGTAGACCATAACCGCGCGCCGCCGCCGCCAAATCCAAATGATTGCTCACGATCGCGACGAGGTCCGCGGCAAAATCCCGCGCCTGCCAACGCAGCACGAGATCATGAAAACAATGGTCCGCCTTCGAAACAAAAACCGCCACCCGCGGCCGATCCTCCGACGAGCGCATCCGCACATTCATGCCTAGCTCCTCCCGCGCAAACTCCCCAAACTCCGCCGCCGCCCGTAAATCACCCGAAAGATTTTTCCCGCCGGCAACCCCCGCCCCGCTCGCCTCTTCCGCCACTGCCGCGAGCGCGGGCTGCCACTCCACCCGTTGGAAAAAAATTCCCATCTCTCGATCGCAATGCTGATCCGCGTGCAGAATATTTCCCCCGCGCGCAAAAATCCATCCAGCAACCCGCGCAACCAACCCCGGTTGATCCGGACCGTGTAACAAAGCCGTTAACGTGACAGGCGAGGGAGACATCCAGCCGCAGACCCTACGCCCCGACCCACACTTGTCACGTCTCTGATCAAACTCCCGCTGATTAAACTCCCGCGACCAAAAAAACTCCGCCACACCCCATCAGCGCTAACTCAGCGGGTGCCTCACCAAGTTTCCATGTTCGCGACGAACATAACTCCGAACATGACCGAAAGCGTGCACGAGAGGAAATGTCCGATAAATTAGCGCCCAACCCACCACGCCCCCCCAACCCGCTAGCCGGTCCGCTCACCCAGCCACTCGCACCCAGCTTAAGGTCACCACTCCTTCGTGGATGATGAGTCGCCCCAGCTACGCCCGCCGGCCTAATCTCCACGACCAGCAAAAGCGAAGGCGTCTCCAGCACGCAGGCACCTGACCCAGCGCACGCCTTTCGATCATTACATTCCAAGTGCTCTGCGTCGGGTTATTCCTTGAAAACTGATGCCGTTTTTTTCCAGGCTGGCGGCACCGATTCAATAACCGCCGGGCCAAGCGTGATGCAAAAATGGATTCGTTCCTTTTTACGGAGGTAAAAGATGCCATCAGGGGGTGCTCAACCCCGCATCTTTTTAGCTCCACGCCCTGCCCAGCCCGGGTGGGGCAAGCCAACGAATAGGGCTAGGTCATCCAATCCACCGAAAGCGATCACGCGGAGCGCGCGGAGCGCGGAAGAGGCCAGGGACATTCCCTTTTCTGGGCCAGCATGCGTGTTTATCAAAAGGCAGATCGCTTAATCCCGAGCTTTCGTTCGCTGCCTCCGCGATCTCCGCGCCTCCGCGCGCGCCAGATTGGTTCAATCGCAGCTGCGGAGCAGTTGAGCGCCGAAGGGACGGGGTCGCTTGTTCAGTCCCCCCCGCCGCCTCTCACCGCAGAGACGGGCCCGGTACGTAGAGAGTACCCCAGGCAGTTTGGCAAAAAACGATCGATAAAAAATCCTGTCGCGAGATCTTGCGATTTTTTGCCCCCCCATTTTTTCTTCCTCGAGACGGTTGCTTTGTTCCCATACCCAAACCAAGACAGCTCAACTGGCTCACGCGACCTGTCCGCCGCATTTTTCCTGAAAAAATCTTTCGGAAATCGTGTGACGCGCTGCACCCAGCGTTGCCGTCCACGGGTTATGGCCTCATTTCCTCTCCCTGCCAGTCACGCTCAGGATTTTTATCGAAGTAAGGACCTCTCGCTGTGCGAACCCACTCCCCTACAATGAACTCACGCTTTCGCCTTTCCGCACGGCTCCTCCTCACCGCCGCGTTTATCCTTCTTTCGCAGCGCGGATCAACCCCACCCGAAGCTTCGCGCCCAGCGCACGCCCCCACCCCGCTCCCGCTGCTGACCACGCCTTCACCCGGCTCCGCAAACCCCGCCGATCCCGCCATCTGCACGCCAGATAATACGCCACCCGACGTCAAAACCGCCCGCGCCCTCGCCGCCCGCTCCCAGCGCACCGCCGCTCTTGCTAAGACCACCGCCTTCACCGATTGGCTGACCGCTTGGCGCCGCGCCGACCCAGCCCATCAAACCGCTCTCGCGTCCACCGGCCACGCCTTGGCCCTCTCCCGCCGCGAAGCCGTCAAATACCTCATCGAGACTGACCCCGAGCGAGCCCTCGCCTTGGCCGTGCCCGTCGGCCTGCGCCTCGAGTTGCCCCCAAGCGTTAATGCACTCCTCGAACAGCACTTCGACGCCCGCGGCGATTTCGAGGTCAGCATCTCCCATCTCGGAGCTGAGGCCCGCATCGAGCGCATCGCACGGCTCGGCGACAAAACCCACCGCGCCTTCGTTTTCGGCCGGCGCGAGCACCAAGCCACCAAGCTGGACATCCCTCTCCATGGCATCGCTCTCGATGACTCCGCCGCCCTCACCGAAACACCCTACCGAGCCCTCGACGACTCGGAAAAATCTTTTCGCCAACTCACCTCCGAACAAACCGCCGTCTTCATCGGCGAAGCACTCCTCATTTTAACCGACCCCGCCGCCCTCGAAACTCTCGCCACGCAACTCATCGCCGCTGAATCCGGCATCGGTCCGCAGGTTGTCGCGATGCACTCAGGCGCACCGTCCCGCACAACGCTCCCCACCCCACCCAGCGCCGAGGTCACCTCGCCCGCCAGTTGGATTAACGGCACCAAACGCCTCCTCTGGCTCAAAATCGACTTTGCGGACGATCCCGGTGCGGCGTTCACCGACGCCGAGATTCTCGCCGGCGGTAACAACACCAGCACGTACTTCGCCGCCAACGCCCAAGATAAAACCACCTTCAGCTCAACCATTTTACCCGCCGTCCTCCGGATGCCCAAGACTAAAGCCTATTACGAGACTTCCGGCTCCACCAACACTGAACTCTACACCGCGACGCGTGACGCCGCGAAAGCCTACGATGCCACCAACGGCGGTGCCGGCACCTGGGACCCCGATAAATTCGATCGCTACCTTATCCTCCATAAAAAAATCTCCACCTACCTTTACGGCGGCGTCGCCCAGCTGGGCGGACCTCGCGTCGGGCTCAACAACACCGTCGGTAACACGGTCTCCCACGAATTGGGTCATACCCAAAGCCTCGCTCACTCTCATTACTGGCTGCCCACCGGCACTTCACCCGTGGGCGCCGGTGCCCACGTCGAATACGGCGACCCCTTCGACGTCATGGGGAACAGCGGCAACGCCAGCCATTTCAACGTCTCGCAAAAATCGAAACTCGGCTATCTCGACGGTTCCGCGATCACCACCGTCACGCAAGCCGGCACCTATCGCATCGCCCGCCACGACGACAAGGCCGCTTCCGGTATCCGTGGATTAAAAATCGCCGCCACCGAGCTCGGCTACGAGTACTGGGTCGAGCACCGCCAGGTGGCGCCCACGTCGTTTAACGCCGCGCAACTCGATCGATTTCGCAACGGCGTCTTGCTCCATTGGGGCGCAGAAAAATCCCCCAAATTCACCACCGGCCAAGGGAGCTATCTCCTCGACGCGACCCCGGGCTCCGCCGCCGGCGCCAACGACGCTCCCTTACGCATCGGCGAATCGTTCGTCGATCCCGACGCTGGTATCACCATCAAACCCATCGCCGTCGGTGGTGCCGCCCCCAACGAATACATCGACGTACAAATCGCCTTCGGCGCCACCGATGGCAACCGCAACCCCGTCTTACTAGCGAGCGCACCTAATGGCCCGCTCGCCGCGCGTACGAACATCCTCTTCAGCGCCAGCGCGACTGACCCCGATAACGATCCGATTTCTTTCCGCTGGGATTTTGGCGACGGCGCCCTCCTCCCAAATCTCGCCACCATCACTCGCCGCTTCTCCAAGGGCGGTACCTACCCTCTCCGCGTCTCCGCTCAAGACGGCAGAGGCGGCATCGCCACCACGACCATCACCGTAAAAGTCGAAGATTCTTTGATCGACTGGACCCAACGAGCCGCCGGCCGGACGCCGAATCTGCTCTACGACGTGATTTTTGCTGGTGGCAAATTCGTCGCCGTCGGCATCAACAACACGGTTCTTACCTCGCCCGACGGAATCACCTGGGCCACCGCGACATTTCCCACTGGCATCAGTCTCACGGGCGTCGCCCATAACGGCTCACGTTATGTTGTTTCCGGCTATCGTTTTTCCAATACCACGCAAAAGGGCCTCGCCGCGTATTCAGAAAACGGCGTAAACTGGACGACCGTCGCTGTCGACACGGGGCTCGCACAGTTTTGGGGTATCACGCACGGCGCCGGTCGTTTTGTCACCGTGGGCGACAGCGGCACCATCTACTCATCCGTCGACGGGAGCAGCTGGATCCCTAGCGCCGCCACCGGCATCACCACCTCGTTTCGCTCCGTCGCCTATGCTGACGGCCTGTTTGTTGCGATCGGTGACAGCGGCCGCCTATTCACTTCCCCAGATGGCGTCACGTGGATCAATCGAAGCCTCGCAACCACCAACTCATTCAACAGCGTCGTCTACCACGACGGCGGCTGGCTCGTCCGCGGCTTTAACGTCATTTACACATCCCCAGATGGGATCGTCTGGTCCCGGGCTACAGGTGTTAACGTCACCAACACCGCTTCCTACCGAATGATTTCAGCTGGAGGCCTCATGATCACAGGCGGCGCCAACGGGAGCATAGAATTCGCTGAGAATTCACAGACGTGGTCCAGCGTGGTCCTCACCACGACCACCAGTGCGAGTTTCCGCAGTGTCGCGATCAACGATCGCACCCTCGTCGCAGTTGGCTCCGGCGGCCTCATCTACTCAACGTCAACCCCCCCCAGCTCCACCCGCGCCCTCTCCGCCCCCACGCTTCGGCTCGAGGCCGATGCCATCAAGGTCGCCGTCGGTAGAAAAAACGTGCTGTCCGCCGGAGGCGTTGGCTTCGTCAAACTCGAGCTTTATGCCAACGGCTCAAAGGTAAGCGAACTCACCGGTTCGGCCGGAGCCTTAAGCTGGACACCGCCGACCATCGGCAACTACTTGCTCACCGTTCGCGGCATCGATGCCAGCGGCGCCAGCGTCGTCTCCGCCAGTTACCCCGCCGTCGCTGCACTCGATAACTGGCGCTGGCTCAACCCCACACCGAACGGCAACAATCTGCTCGGCGCCACCCGCACTGACGACAAATGGTGGATCGTCGGCGGCGGCGGCTCCCTCCTCACCCTTGATGACGCCGGTGTTTTTACTCCCATCGATTTCCCTACCACCCAGCAACTCAACGCCATCGCCTACGCCAACGGCCGCTTCGTCATCGCCACGACCGATCTCGATGGCGCCACAAAAGAAGATATCGGCGGCCTCTGGACTTCCCGCGATGGCTATGCGTGGACCCCCTTCCTGACCGGCGTCCTCGACTCCGCCAATCTCAACACCGTTCTCTACGCTACCGAAAAATGGATCGGGCTCGGCACCGGCGGTACCATTGTCACGTCAACCGATGGCATCAATTGGCCCCGCGCTCCCAGCGGTATCTCCCAATCCATCTACTCCGCCGTGTTCGGCCAAGGTCTTGTCGTCGCCGTCGCCGCATCCGGTCGGATCATCACCTCCCCCGATGGACTGACTTGGACCGAGCGTACCAGTGGCATCACCACAGACTTGCGAGTCGTCACGTTTGCCAACGGCACATTTGTCGCCGCCGGCGCCGGCGGTGTCATTATCACCTCGCCCAACGGTATAACCTGGACCCGCGCCACCTCCGGCACGACCGCCAATCTGTACGGCGCCTCCTTTCTTATGGACGCTTTCATGGTCGGCGGGGACAACGGTATCCTCCTCACCTCACCCAACGGAGCCGCTTGGACCACCGCTTCCCTCAGCGGCAATAACACCGGCATTCTCTTTCTCGCCAGCCAAAATAACTCCGCCCTTCTCGGCGGTCGCGGCGGCGAGGTTTATACCGCCAGCTCCGCCAGCGCATGGCGGCGGCTATTTCAAGGCAACGCTGAAGCCAAACAGGCCGTCCTCTACGCCGGAGGTCGCTGGATCACCGTCGGCGCCAATGCCGACCCCATCACCCGCGCCGCGCTCGTCCCCATCCAAACTTCCATCGACGGCATCACCTGGACCCGCGCCAACTCCAACCCCGCTTTCACCTCCCTCAGCGCCGTCGCCTACGGCCAGCAACGCTACGTCGCCGTCGGCCCAAACTCCGCCATCTTTACCTCGTCCGACGGCTCCACGTGGGCCCCCGGTACGTCAAATGTCGTCGCCGCCTTCACCTGCATTGCCGCCAGTCCCAACCTCTTCGTTGCCGCCACTTCCGGTCAAGCGATCTACGCCTCCACCAACGGCTCAACTTGGACCCAACGCATCACCGCACTCGGTTCCGCCCAACGCGCCGCGGCCTACGGCAACAATCGCTTCGTCGTGGTCGGTGATAACGGCTCTATCCGCTATTCCACCGACGGCAGCACCTGGACCCTCGCCTCCAGCGGCGTGACCACCCCTCTCCTCGCCATCAACTATTGGGAAGACGTTGGCTTCATCGCCCTCGGTAATAGCGGCGTCATTCTCAACTCTCTCGACGGCCTCACCTGGCAAATTCGCGAATCAGGCGTCGCCGAAAATCTCGGCGCCATCACCCGCACCCCCATCGGTTTCGTAGCCTCAGGCGGTACCCAGGGGACCTTACTGATCTCACTCGACGGAATCAGCTGGTCGATTGCCGCACTCCCCGCCGACAAAACCATCCGCGGGCTCGCCGCCAGCCCAACCACCCTCGTTGCCGTCGGCGATAGCGGCTCCATGATCGCGTTCACGTTCGTCGATACCACCCCAGCTCCCGTCATCATCTCCCCTCCCGTCGCACTTTCCGCCATCCTCGGCGAAACCCTCACCCTGAAGGTCGCCGCTAAAAATACCACCGGTGCCGTGTATCAATGGTTCAAGGACGGCACGCCCATCGCCGGAGCCTATAGCCCGGTCTATACCATCAGCGCCCTCAACCTCACTCATCTCGGCAATTACGCCGTCCAAATCACCAACGCGAACGGCACCACCACCAGCGAAACCGCCGCCGTCGCCTTCCCCAATCTCGCCGATCCCGGCCGATTGATCAATCTCTCGATCCTCACCACCCTCTCTTCCGCCGCCGATAATTTCACGTTCGGCGTCATCGTCGGCGGCGCCGGTACCAGCGGCGGTAAAGCCCTCCTCGTCCGCGCCGCGGGACCAGCCCTCATTCCCCTCGGCATCACCGGCGTCCTCGCTGATCCCAAACTCGAGTTCTTCACCGGCTCAAACAAGGTCGGTGAAAATGATAACTGGGGCGGTACCATCGCCATCACCAACGCCATGGGCCAGGTCGGCGCTTTTCCCTTCAGCAGCCCGGCCTCCCGCGATGCGGCCATCTACCTGCCCAACCTTTCCAGCGGCGATAATTCCGCGAAAATATCCGGCACCGGCGCGGGCATCGTCATCGCTGAACTCTACGATGCGACTCCTTCCACCGCCTTCACCTCCAGTACCCCGCGCCTCATCAACGTTTCCGTCCTCAAACAACTCGGCACCGGCGTGACCATCGGCTTTGTCATCGGCGGCTCCAGCTCACGCGCCGTCCTCATCCGCGCCATCGGCCCATCCCTGGGGAACTTCGGCGTACCCGATGTCGTCGGCGATCCCCAGCTCACCCTTTTCCGCGGCCCCACTCAAGTCGGCGCCAACGACAACTGGGGCGGCACCACCCAGCTCAACCAAGCTTTCAATCAGGTCGGCGCCTTTCCCCTCCTCTCTAATTCCAAGGACGCGGCCATCCTCGTCGCGCTCGCCCCAGATGCCTACACCGTCCAAGTCTCGGGCGTGGGCGCGACCACCGGCGCCGCCCTCATCGAGGTGTACGAAATCCCCTGAACCGAAGACGCCACCCCACGCATAATGGTTCCGTTAACTTAGGGCAACGGCGTACCTCGGAGAGAAGGGCTCCTCTGCAGAGGGCGTCCGGTCGGCGCCACTTCGACCTCGATCAGCTCAGCTTCTCGCGGCGTACCGCTCACCCGGCGGACAACCCGCCGCACAACCTACGGTCGGGCGCACGGCACGACCTCAACCCGTCCGCTTAAACCCTTGGATCGGGCAATCCCCATGCGCTCATCGACTTTTCACCTTCGATGATCAGCGTTCCTCCCCTCGCTGCTTCACCACGAATCCGCCCGCCATGCTCCGTCTTTTCACCCCGCTCCTCGCTTCGATCCTCACGACCACCACGTCCATTCTCGCAGCCACCACCACCCCCGGAGTACCTCTTCCCGAAGCCGTCCTCGTCGTCGTCGGTGATCAGCATTCCGCCTACGAGCGTTACCCCCAACTCATCGCGCACATCGATCGACTCCTCTCCGAAAATCCTCGCACCCCTCTCGCCATCCTCATCAACGGCGACTCACTCGAATACGGTAACGTCATCGCCCGACGCTCGGCTGGCGCCATCGACTTCGCCCTTTACGCCGCCCTGGCCCGCCGCGCCCCCACCATCCTCAACTTCGGTAACCATGAACCCGAATTCTACGATGTCGCCGAGACCATCCACCGCATCGAGGCCACTGGCGTAAAGGTACTCACCGGCAACCTGCGCCATCCCGCCACCCGCCAAGCCTACGCCCCCGCCTCTCTCCATCTCGCGCTCGGCTCCCACCAGGCCATCATCGTCGGCGTCACCACCGATCGACTCGCCACGTTCCGTCTCGCGATCCGCCCCCAACTCGATCTCGCCGACCCTGTCACTTGGGCCCGCGAAAACTTCCCTCAAATTTTCACCCGCCCACCCGCCCCGCCGCCGCCCAACCTCCACTCCACGATCGGAACCACCCCCTCGCCACCGCGGCCAAGCGTTTTGCCCATCATCCTCAGCCACGCCGGCCTCCGCGCTGACCGCGCCATCCTCCCCATCGTACCCCCTCACACCCTCTTCGCCGGCGCCCATGACCACCTGCGTTTTATCCACCGCACCGAACAGACAACCTATTTTCACTCCGGCAGCTGGCTCGAGGTCATCTCCATCGCCCGCCTCCGCTACCTCGAGGGCGACCTGCGTTGGGACGTCGAACAACTTCCCGTCCAAGCCGCCGATCCCACTGATCCCGAAATCGAAAAACTCATCCACGCTACACTCACCCTCCACCTGACCTCAGAGGAAACCACCGTCGTCGGCCACACCCCGCAGACCCTGAGCCCCGCCGCCGCCGCCGCGTTTGCCGTCGAAGCCGCTCGCCGCGCTGCCACCGCCGACGTCGCCTTCATCGGCGCCACTACCTTCGGCGCAGGCTTGCCCGCCGGCCCTGTCACGCGTTTCGCTTTCGATGCCTGCGTCCGCTTCGACGGACCGCTTTTCACCGCCACGATCACCGGGGCCGCTTTAATAAAAATACTCGCCCGCGCCAACCAAGGCCTCGCGACTCCCTTCGCCGACCGCGGCGGAGAAAATCTCCTCGCCGCCGCCAACGGTCCGATTCAACCCGAGCGCTCCTACCGCTTGGTCACCACCGATTGGATCGCCAAAAACCCCCAAAACTACCTCGGTGAAAATCCACCCCCATTGAGCTCGCACCCTGAGCTGAAACTCAAGGCCGCCGTCCTCCGCGCGCTCCAACCATGAGCCCTCGGCCCACCCATCCAGCGCCAGGATATTTTGTATCATTTTTAAGGATACGTTTAACGTATTACGTGAATGTATGCAGTATCGGCTTCGCCCTCGCCACACCCGGTCCAGCCGCCACTTCCAGCGGACCAACTGCGCCCAACGCCGAGGTCCCGTCCCCGCCCACCACGCCACCGGCTCAGACGGGGGATGACCTTTATCAAGCGGGCCGGCTGCTTTTCGAACAACTGGCCACCCCCGAGTTGTTGGCCCAGGTGGAATTTCCCACGCGCGCGGCCTGGGATGATTTTGGCCAACGCTTCCAACGCGCCCTTGCCGGCGACTCCTTGGCCGAACTTGCGACCTACGCAACCGAGGGACGGGCCGCCTTGAGCGCCCTGCGTCTCGTGCCGGGCTACGAGGATCTCGCCGATTGGCTTGAACCGCGGCTCGATGAACTGGACGGCGCTCAACAGGCAGTCCTCCCGCCCACCCCAGCAGCACCTACGCGGCCCAGCCAGCCCCCTCCGCCGGTTACCCGCACCCTACCGCCCGTGCCCCACTATGATCTCTGGCTCACTCGCGTACGCGGTCGGCCCTTGCCCCGACAAGCCGCCAACCTCATGCCCAAACTCAAAGCCGCCTTCATCGCCGAAGGCATCCCACCAGAACTCGCGTGGCTCGCCGAGGCCGAAAGCTCACTCAACCCGAACGCCCGCAGCCCAACCGGCGCCAAGGGCCTGTTTCAATTCATGCCGGATACCGCCAAAACCATGGGGCTGAGTACGCTCCTGCCCGACGAGCGCACCCACCCGGAAAAATCCGCGCACGCCGCCGCTCGTTACCTCCGCTACCTGCACGGGAAATTCGGAAACTGGGCGCTTGCGCTCGCCGCTTACAACGCCGGCGAGGGCCGAGTCAGCCGCACCCTCGCCCAACAACACGCCACCTCCTTCACCGCCATCGCCGATCACCTCCCCGCCGAGACCCGCATGTACGTCCCCAAGGTCTGCGCTCTCATCAGCGCCCGCGAAGGCCTCTCCCCCCACCAAATCCGCCGCCCCTCGCTCATACCGTCTCCCTGATCGTTAAACCCCCGCTTTTTTTAACGTCAACACACACTCCAAATGACGCGTCTGGGGAAATAAATCAAAGGGCTGCGCCGCCACCAAAGTATATCCCGCAGCCAGAAAACTTTTCAAGTCGCGCATCTGCGTCGCCGGATCGCACGAGACATAGACGACCGCCCTCGGCCCAAACGCAAAAAGCTGCTGCAAAAACCGCTCATCACAGCCTTTCCTCGGCGGATCAATCACCACCGCCGTCGCCGTCGGCACAAACTCGGCATCCAGCCCACCGAAAAGCGCCGAAGCATCACCGGCCGTAAAACTCGCGTTGGTAATCCCATTCGCCACAGCATTCTCCCGTGCAAAGCGGACGCTGCTCTCACTCAGCTCAATGCCGGCCACCCGCGTAAACGCCGGCGCCGCGGTCAACGCAAACAGCCCGCTCCCACAATAGGCGTCGACCAAAAAACGCGCCCCACTGGCCGCCGCTTGCTCGCGTACATACGCCGTGAACGCCGGCAAAATAAACGGGTTATTTTGAAAAAAATCTCGGGCCAAAAAATGTAACTTCGTCGCGCCCACCGTCTCGTTAACCACCGCCTCATAGTCCGTCGTCACCCTCCCGCCCGCCTCGCGGAGCAACAAAGTCGCCCCGCGCGTGTAGCTCTCTTGCTGCGCATGCACCCGCGCTCTGGCCAAACCCAACTCCGCGTTGATCCCTTCCGTCGCAATCGGACATTGGACCACATCCACAATGTCAAAGCGCGTGCCTTGCCGCAAAAAACCAATCGGGATCGGCGCTTCTCCACGGGGCGGGTTAAAATGTGGCGTGATTTTTGAGCGATAATTAAACTCCCGCGGAGAACCGACCACCGCCGCCACCGGATAATCCGCGATTCCCGCCATGTGCGCCAAAAGCTCCGCCACCTGACGACGCTTCCACTCCAATTGCGCACTGTAGGTAAAATGCTGATACTGACATCCCCCGCAGCGCCCAAAGAGAGCGCAGCGTGGCTCCACCCGCTCCGCGGCGGGCGTCAACACCGCCACAAGATCCGCCTCAGAAAAATTCTTGTGGTTCCTGAAAATCCGCGCACGCACCCGCTCACCGGGCAAAGTAAAGGGCACCATCACCACCCACTTGGCCTCGGTCTCACCGGGCAAAGTCACCCGCCCTAGACCCGAACCCAAATTGGTCAGGGTCGCGATTTCCAACTCGATTTCAGCGTGATACGCGAACGGGAGTTCGCTAAACTTGGATTTATTTTTTCCCACAACTTACACGGAATACACAGTATCGCCGACCGCGAGGAAAAGGATTTTGTCTTTTTCACGTTTTCCGTGTCTTCCGTGAGTGCCGTGGGCACTCCCGAAAAAATCTCTAGCCTCCAAAATCCGCGTATCAAACAGCTCGTGAAGCTCCGCGACCGCCGCCCCCGCGACGAGGCCGGCGTGTTTCTGGTCGAGGGTTATCGGGAGATTCGCCGCGCCCTCGAAAAAAAAATCGCCCTGCACGAACTCTATTTTTCCCCGAGTTGGTTCCTCGGAGTAAATGAACCCGCGCTGCTCGACGCCGCTGAAAAAGCCGGCGCTCAATTATTTGAATTGAGCGCCGAGGCGTTTGCGAAGATCGCCTACCGCGAACGCCCGGACGGTCTTCTCGCCGTGGCCCCCCAATGGCAGCGCGCCCTCACCGATCTCGCCTTGCCCGCCAATCCTTTCCTTCTCGTCGTCGAGGCGATCGAAAAACCCGGTAACCTCGGCACCATTTTGCGCAGCGCCGACGCCGCCGGCTGCGATGCCGTCATCGTCTGCGATCCCGTCACCGATATCTTCAACCCCAATGTCGTCCGCGCATCTACCGGGGTTCTTTTTTCGGTTCCTCTGGTGGTGAGCGCCAGCCCAACCGTGCACGCCTGGCTGACCGCTCAAGGCGTGCGCACGATCGCGACGACTCCCGCGGCCAAGGAAATTTACTCAGATGTTAATTTACTCGGTCCCCTCGCCGTAGTCATGGGTAGCGAACAATACGGCCTCAGCGAATTCTGGCTCAAAAACGCCGACCTCCCCGTGCGTATTCCCATGGCGGGTCAGGCCGATTCCCTCAATGTGGCCATGGCCACGATGATCACGCTGTTCGAGGCTCGCCGGCAGCGGGCCGGCCCCAGCCTTCCGGGCTAGTCACGGGTGTTTCCCGGCTTGCAGGAACGCCACAAGCTCCGCAGTTCCCGCCGCCATCGTCACCTGGGGCACATAACCCAGATCCCGCCGCGC
The DNA here is from genome assembly GCA_945903465.1 of Opitutus sp. GAS368. Lineage (GTDB taxonomy): Bacteria > Verrucomicrobiota > Verrucomicrobiia > Opitutales > Opitutaceae > ER46. Next base: position 24,540 of record CAMDOF010000059.1, on the reverse strand, counting down.
CGCGCTCATATCAAACCAATGGTCCTTGGCTAGTTCCGCCGCAATAAAACGGGTCATCGGTGGCTCGCCTCTGAGGCGCAACAGACGCCAGAAAGTTTCCACCGCAGCTCCTAAGGCGGATGCCACTGGCAACGCCATGTGCCGCGTGACCGGCGGCTCCCCCAGAGCGCGCAAGAGATCGTTAATCCATTCCCACAACACCACCGGTTCTCCGTTCGTAATAAAAAAAGCCCGCCCGGCGACCGCTTGGGCTCCACCCAAAATCCCCCCACGCGCCGGATCGGCCGCCAGCGCTTTTTCCGCCAGGAGATGCGCATCCACCGCGTTTTCAACGTGGACCATATCCACTCGATTGCGACCCGTTCCAATCACGCGTAGCCGGCCACGGCGCGCCCGCGCCAGAATACGCGGCACAAGATGCGGATCGCCAACTCCCCAAATCAAATGCGGCCGTAAAGCCACCGTCCGCAGCCCCGCCGAATTGCCGGCCAAGACCGCCCGTTCCGCCAGCGCCTTCGTCAACGGATACGGGCTGGGGCAAGTATGCGTCAGCGGCCAACTTTCATCAGCTCCCGCCAAATCCTGGCCATTGTAAACCACGCTCGGGGTGCTCGTATAAACGAATCGCCGCACTCCGTGCCGCTGGCAACCCGCCAAGAGCGCCCGCGTACCCAGCACGTTCACTCTAAAAAAATCATCGTAACGCCCCCACACGCCGACTTTGGCGGCCACATGAAAAACCGTCCCGATACCAGCGCAGGCCGCCGCCACCACGCGCTCATCATCGAGCGCCGCTTTGATAAAACGAACCCCGCGTTGCTCAAGATCCGGCGCCGGGCTTCGCCCAAGGACCACCACCGGCCGGCCGGCCCCCAAAAGACGCTCGACGAGTCGACGCCCTAAAAAGCCCGTGCCACCCGTCACTAAAACCGGGGTCGTCTCCACGATTACTATCCAGCCCAACCGGGCCGGCCTCCTCGACTGATCGCAAATAATCGCATCAGGTCACTTCGGTTAACGCTTGGGATCACTTTGAAATCCTCGGGCGGTTTTTGCCCAAGTCGCTAGGGCAAGTCGGTGGATCTTCGCGTTATGCCTCACGTCCACAGGAAAGTTTTCATGAAAATAATATACCTTTATGCCGCTCGTGTGCGCATGCCTCAACGCCAGCGCACGTAGTTCGCGAGTCAGCGCCCGGCCCTCCGCCGAATCTTTTATCTTGGTCTCTACCACCAGCGCGGCCCGCCGCTGGTCGGCCCCGCCAATCCCAATCAAGGCACAACGCGCCGCTCGCGGGTGGCCTCGGAAAACCTGCTCACAGGGCTCCGAATAAAATGGGCCTAAACTCGTAAACACCCGCTCCACCTTGCGCCCGCAATACCACAAGCGCCCCGCCAAATCTAAATAACCGCAATCGCCCATCCGGTGCCACCGGCCGCCCTTCAGGCCGTCATTCACCCCCGCCCCTTCGCCAGCCCGAACGCTCTCCGAAATCAAACCTGGCTTCAGTGCGTTTTTCTCGGGTGGTCCCTCGGAAATTTTTGCCCATGCGGTCGCGTCCGGGAGTTCAGCGTAGGCCTGCGTCACCACCGGCCCTCGCACGATAATTTCGCCAATCTGCCCGGGCGGCAATTCCTCCACTTCCGCCCATGACGCCAGCGGCGCATCTACCAGCGCAATGATTTTCACCGTCATTTCGCGCAGAGGTTTGCCCACACATGCTCCCGCCACGCTCGCGAGGTCCACCTCCGATGCTGCAATCGTCGCCACGGGTAACGCTTCCGTCGCCCCATAGGGGCTGTGCAGCTGGCCATGCGGCAGGAGGGTCTGGGAACTTTTCCAAAGCGCCGTCGGCACCGCCGCGCCCGCGCACAATACCCGGCGCAGTGAGGGCAGGGTCACCCCGCGCCCAGCGCAATGCTCACTAATTTTTCGCCAGAGGGTCGGTGACCCAAACGAGTTGGTCACATTCTCCTGCTGAATCGCCTGAACAATCTGCGCGGGATTAAACGCCGCCGGCTTCCGCGGATCAATCTCCGGCACAATCGTCGTCATCCCCAAAGCCGGATTAAAGAGCGCAAAAATCGGCAAAAGCGGTAGGTCCACTTCACCCGGCCTGATCCCATAGGTTTCCCGAATCATCCGCACCTGCGCCTCAAACATCCCATGCGCATAAACCACGCCTTTCGGCGCACCCGTGGATCCCGAAGTAAATAAGATTGCCGCCGTGTCCGCTGACCCCGCCGCAAACGCCGGCGGCGCCGGTGCATCCATTTCCCCTGGTTGATCACCCGTCAATCGCGCCGTCAGGCCCCTCGGGGCCGTCACTCGGATCATGACCGATCGAAACGAAGGTCGAAAAATCCAACTCAGGATCTGCGCCGTCGGAATGCCTACGAGCGCGCGCGGCCGCGTACGGGCCACCGCCGCGAGAAAATTTCGCCGGCCCATTCCCGGATCAATCACCACGGGCACGGCCCCGATATTAAAGAGTGCAAAAACCGCCGCGATCAGGGGTAACCCTTGGCGTACCATCACTAGAGTCCGATCACCCGGCCGGATCCCTGCCGCCGTCAACCGCGCGCACCAAGCACCGACCTCGGCATCTAACGCCCGAAAATCCAGCGTCAGATAATCGATCGACCCCGCTCGATCCCGCCCACGGGGAATCTTCAAGGCCGCCTGCTTCGGCTGCGCACGAGCCATTCGCCCAAGATGCCCCGCTATGTTGGCACCGGCGAACCGCGCCGCTTCCGTTGACTCTGAAGACATCATCGCTGAGCAGGGTGTGCCGCCGCCCTCTTCTGGCAACAAAAACGCCGCGACCAGCTTGGGCTCAGCCCGCACGCCACCACCCATGACATCCCTCTCACTGGGCGAGAACCTCCGCTCTCCCCTTCCGATCTAAAGCTCAACCCCACGGGCTCCATAAAAAACTCTGTCTAAAAATCGGTCCGCAGTTTCAGCTTATCCCAGATGCCACCGAACGCGTGCTCTTCACCGAGACGAGACCCCACTCCGACCACCAACCTGCGGACGGTTCACGACGATCAAACAGCCAACCCCACCCAAACAGCGCCACCTTCGCCGAGCAGCCGCGTCTCAATAATCGTGGAGCGTCAAAACACCCCAAAAGAGCGATATTTTTTTTCCAGAGGGCCCACCACTCCCGATAATTTTAGACGTATCGGCGTCAATCGTCGTCGGCGTGGTCGGCTGGAAGGAGTCCTTGGAGATAATCATAGCCCCTCCGAGCAGGGTCGTCTCCTTCCCTCCCGTGGACGTGATGCGCGTTGCGCAACCAGTGACCAAAGAAAGAAGTGTGCAGGCAACGATGAGCTTTAGAATGGATTTCATAGGGGCGGCGGGGTGGGACGCTTGCTGGGCCCATAAAGTTTCGCAAGCCCGTTGATTGTTGTCGCTCAAATGTTCGGGCGAGCGCCCTTTGAATTCTTTCCTTGCACTCCCGGCCTGCTAACCCTGCACCCGACCACCCGCCGTACCAGCCAACCGCTAACCTCAACCGGGGCGGCGCATCCGGGAATTTGCCAAGCCAGAACATTCATCAGGGCAAGCCCCCTGCTCTCTCACAAAGAGAATCTAAACGGAAACGCCGCCCTTTCTGACCGGCGTTACCGCCGTTTCTTCAAAGCCGGTTCCTCGCGCAACAACTGCGCCTGCCAAGGTAGCAAAATGTCGTCAATTTTATCCGGAGCACGCACAATCTGCGCCAACAGCGCACGGTTGGCAATCAGCGTAGCCTCGATCCCGAGTTTTTGCGCGACGCGATCTCGATCGGCACGGATCAACTCCTGATGCTCAATTTCCGTGTGAGAAAGCGAGATATGATTGGGATCGCGGCCGGGCCGGCGCGGCAGACTCGCAGGGTCGCGTTCCAGACCTTGCCGAACTGCCGTCACCAAAGAAGGGAAGATGCGCTCGTGGCGCTTGCCCAGAAAAACCCCGTTTAAAATTGCGGCTTCACGATCTCCCACCTCCGCGGCTTCCGCTAATTTCAAGAGCAGCGCGTTGCCGCAGACCTTAAAGGGCGGGGTGTCGAGCCGTTGGGCTTGGGACTCCCGCCAATGCCAAACCGCGTGCAAGACACCCATACCCGGACCCCGCAAACGTTCACTCCGACCAATTCGCCAATCATTTTCCGTCGCCGGCGCAAACCCCTCCGAACCCGCTTCAATCTGCGCCCGACATTGCTGCTCAAGCCACTCCATCCGGCCAAGGCGCTTCAACTCCCGTCCTAAGATATCCCGCAACGCCGGCAAATGCCACACATCCAACGACGCGTAATCAAGAAGCTGCGCAGTAATCGGCCGCTTCGACCAGTTGGCCTTTTGCCCGTCCTTATCAAGAACCACCCCAAAATGTTGTTCCAACAACGAGGCCAAACCGAAGCGCTGCTTGCCCAACAACTGCGCCGCCAGCATCGTATCAAATACACTGTGCGGCTTAAATTGGCAAAGATCATGCAACAGGCGTAGATCAAAATCACTGCCATGCATGATCAAATGCTTCCGCGCCAAAACCTCCCACAGCGGTCCGAGGTTCTGACCAGGCGCCAATACATCGACTAGAAATACCTCCCCACCCACTAAAAACTGTAAAAGACACACCCTCGTCTTGTAATGATACATGTTGTCCGCCTCCGTATCGAGAGCCACCTCAGTGACTTTCTCGAGCGCTGCCAGCAGGGGCCCTGGCGAGCCAGGCTGGTCAAGGAGTTGATAGGATGGCGGACGTGTCGTCACTTTAACTCCTAGCAAACGGCGGAGAGGTGTCGGAAGGAAGCGCGAAATCATACGTTCTTAGATCAAACACCGTTCCACGCCATCAGGAAGGCATCAATCAACAAAGGAAGGTCATCGTGATATCCTCCCTCCAGCACGGCCGCAATCGGGCAAGGAGCCTCTCGAAGCCAGCGCCCTAAAGTAGCAAAATCTTCCCGCTCCAAGGTCATCTCCGTCAGGGGATCCCGCACATACGCGTCAAAACCGGCGGAAACCAACAAGAGATCCGGACCAAATGCGAGTACCGCCTCCCATGACGCACGGAGCGCCCGCAGATGCTCCGCTCGCGGCGTGTGCGGCGCCACCGGCCAGTTACGAATATGCGACCCGTGGTCCTGCGTGCCTGTCCCCGGGTAACCCGGATGTTGATGCACCGATGCGAAAAAAAGGTTCTCCCGCCCCCGCGCGATCGCTTCCGTCCCATTCCCATGGTGCGCATCAAAATCCCAAATCGCCACCTTCGGCGCCAAAAAAAAACGCTGCGCCACCAGCGCCGCCACCGCGATTTGATTCATATAACAAAAACCCATCGCCCGCGCGGTTGTCGCATGATGCCCCGGCGGTCGCATCAACGAAAAAACCGGCGCCCCGACCCCCGCCTTTAATGCTGCTTCCACCCCAGCCACCGCTGCCGCCACCGCCCGCCGCGCATGCTCCGATATCCCCGGAAAAAACGGCGTGTCCGCATCAAAATCTTTCGCCTCCACCAACCGCAACAAATGCGCTCGCTCATGCGCCAAACTCAGCCGTTCATCGCTCGCCACCGTTTCCGCCGCCACTCGCCACTCCCAATCAGGATGCGCCGCCCGCAAGTGAGCCACCGTCCGCAACACCCGCGCCGGTTGCTCAGGTCGCCGCGCGGACCCATAATCGGCACAACGGGGATCATGAAAAATAAGCATAATATGATCGAGCACCACCATCGTGACAAAATTCTGCTCCATGCAAAAGATAAAGAGGGCCCAAAGTAGGAAAGATTGGCACGCCAGCTATTCTCCCCATTTTCAGACCATGAAAGTTGTCGTACTCTGTTCAGGGGGCATGGACTCCGTCACGGCGCTCCATTGGGCGCACCGCGAGCACGAGGTCGTCGCCACCGTTAGCTTCGATTACGGAGCCAAGCATAATCATCGAGAAATTCCCTTCGCCGCCCACCACGCCAAGCTCATCGCAACCCGCCACGAGGTCATTGCCTTGGACTTCATCAACCGCCTCTTTGCCTCAGATTTACTCAAAAGCGGCGGTGCGATTCCCGAGGGCCATTACGAAGCCCAGAACATGCAGCAAACCGTCGTGCCGTTTCGCAACGCCATCATGTTGGCCATTACCTGCGGCTTCGCGGAAAGCATCGGCGCTCACGCCCTCGTCATCGCCGCCCATGGCGGCGACCACGCCATTTACCCCGATTGTCGCGAAGACTTTATGCGCGCCATGGGCACGACCATGCGGCTCGGCACCTACGCCAACATCCAATTACTCCGACCCTTTATTAACCTGACCAAGGGCGCAATCGTCACCACGGGTTCCCATCTCGGCATCGATTTCGCCCAAACGTGGTCCTGCTACAAGGGCGGGGAACGCCACTGCGGCCAGTGCGGTACCTGCGTCGAGCGTCGCGAGGCTTTTGCCCAAGCCGCCACCATCGACCCCACCAACTACCTTTCCAACGCACCTCTCCCCGCCCCGCCCCAGACCACACCCCGCGCGCCCTCATGCTGATCTCCGAAATATTCCACTCACTCCAGGGCGAGGGTGAACTCACCGGCGTGCCTTCCGTTTTTGTCCGCACCAGCGGCTGTAATTTACGCTGCACGTGGTGCGATACCCCGTACGCCTCTTGGTACCCAGAGGGCGACGTTCACACCATCCCCCAGATTGTCGCCGCCATCGAGGCCCACCGTTCCACCCGCCACACCGTTCTCACCGGGGGCGAGCCGATGATCGCCAAAGATATTCGCCTCCTCGCCTCAGAAATCCGCGCCACCGACCGTCATATCACCATCGAAACCGCTGCCACCATCGCCCCCGACGGGATCGCCTGCGACCTCGCCTCGCTCTCCCCCAAGCTGCTCAACTCCGCACCCGACCCGGTCACTCAAGCCACCTGGCGGAAAAAACACGAGGCCACTCGCTGGCAACCCGATGTCGTCCGCGCTTGGATCGACCACTACCCTTTTCAATTTAAATTTGTCGTCGCCCGCCCCGAAGACATCGACGAACTCGAACATATGCTCGCCGCTCTCCGCCGCGAAATTCCCCGCCACAAAATTCTCCTTATGCCCGAGGCGACCACCTTGGAAAAAATGCGTAGTCGCTCCGCTTGGCTCGGAGACCTCTGCAAGGCTCGCGGCTACCGCTACGCCCACCGCCTTCACATCGAACTTTATGGCAACAAACGCGGCACCTGAAAAATCACCCGCCGCGCGCTCCCGCCTCCCCCCGACCCCACTCGTTACGCCCGCTCATCCGGCCAAACTCTCGGCAGAATTCGCCTCGATCATCCGCGAATTCGAGGTCGAAACCGTTACCTTGCGCGGGGTCCTCCACCGCTTGCACGGACGCGGCTACCTTCTGCTGGTCATGTTGCTCACCCTGCCCTTTTGCACGCCCATACCCCTCCCCGGCCTCTCCACGCCGCTCGGCCTCATCATCGCCCTCATCGGCACACGCCTCGCCCTCGGAGCCAAACCTTGGCTGCCCGCCCGCCTGCTCGATACCCGCTTACCACCCGCCATTTTCGCCCGCACATTTACCTTCACCGAAAAAATCGTCCGCGGTTTCGAGCGATTTCTCCACCCTCGTCTTCCTTGGGTCACCGCCTCCCCTCGCCTCAACCAACTCCACGCTATTCCCATCGTTATTTGCGCCGTCCTCCTCCTCCTGCCTCTGCCCATCCCCTTCACCAATACCGTCCCCGCCTGGGGTATTCTTCTCACCGCCGGCGGGCTCCTCGAACGCGACGGCCGCTTCATCATCGGGGGATACGCCACCACCTTTCTCACCCTTATATTTTTTTCAGCCCTCGCATTTTTCGGCGTCGAAACCGTCGACGCTCTCTGGCGTTGGCTTCGCTGATCACGGTGCCTTCCCTCAAAATATATCCGCTTTTTAGTATCCAAATTTGTGTTACTAAACTTTTTTTCCACTCAATTTTCCCTCCAAACAACCTTTTTCCGTATCTCCACCGACACCGTCAGCATTTTTTGAAAGACCGCGCGCCGCACTTTCTTTTACACTCCGCTTGCGACCACCTCCCATGAGCGCCGCTCTCTCTCCTCGTCGGTTCCATTACGCTTGGATTATCGCCGCCGTCACCTTCGTCACCTTACTCGCCGCCGCCGGCGCCCGCGCGACTCCCGGGGTTATCTTGCTGCCTTTCGGCAATGAACTCCAATGGAGCCGCGCTAAAGTCTCCTCGATCGTTTCCCTCAATATCTTTTTATATGGCCTCATCGGGCCTTTCGCCGCCGCTCTTTATGAACGATTCGGCTTATCCCGCACCATGATGGCCGCTATGGCCCTGCTCACCGCCGGCTATGGGCTCTCCCCTTTCGCCACGCAGTACTGGCACTTCATTTTTCTTTGGGGCTTCGTCGTCGGCACCGGTTCCGGTCTCGCCGCCACCGTCCTCGGAGCCGCCGTGGCTAACCGGTGGTTCACCACTCGCCGAGGCATGGTCATGGGCCTGCTCACCGCCAGTACCGCCACGGGGCAATTGATCTTCTTACCGGCCCTCGCCACCGCCGTCACCGCCCATGGCTGGCGGGCCGCCCTGATCATCGTCGCGCTCGCCACCGCTGCCATCATCCCGGTTATTTGGCGATGGATGCGCGATGATCCCGCTGCCGTGGGCGTTCGACCTTACGGAGAAACCGGTCCCGTCGATCTCGCCCCTCCTGCCACCGCCCATTCAACCGGCCACCCCGCCCTTCACGCCCTTAACGTCCTCAGATCCGCCGCCCGCACCCGCGACTTCTGGCTCCTCGCCGGTTCTTTTTTTATCTGCGGCGCCAGTACCAACGGCCTCATCGGCACCCATCTCATCTCGGCCGCGGCCGACTGCGGCATTACCGAGGTTCGCGCCGCCAGCTTGCTCGCCTTGATGGGCTTGTTCGATCTCATCGGCACCACCGTCTCCGGCTGGCTCAGCGATCGTTACAATTGTCGGTATCTACTTTTCGGATATTATGGACTGCGCGGCCTCTCTTTATTGTTTTTGCCCCAAGCCCTGGTTGGCCCCGTGGCTGGCTTGACCGTTTTCGCCGTATTCTACGGATTGGATTGGATCGCCACCGTGCCTCCAACCGTTCGTCTTACCGCCGAAGTCTTCGGCCGCCACCAGGCCAGCATCGTCTTCGGCTGGGTCGTCGCTAGCCACCAAATCGGGGCCGCCTGCGCCGCCTTTGGCGCCGGCGTCATCCGGACCGAAGCCACCACCTACGCCCCCGCCTTCATCAGCGCCGGCCTGCTTTGCGTCATCGCCGCCGCTGCCGTGCTGCCCATCGGGCGCCTCACCCATTCAGTATCCAAGATTTAACTACCCGTGGCGTTGCCACGCAAACTTATTTCGATCAACCCATCGATAGTGGTCCGCGTACCGCAGACCCGCCGCCGAGTTTTCATCCAGAATCACCGTCGCCCGCGGATGTAATTGTAGGGCTGAACCCGGACAGATCGCCGCCAGCGGCCCTTCCACCATATGCTCAACCGCGCGCACTTTAGCCGGTCCAAACGCCAGTAATAAACAGCGCCGCGCATCGAGAATCGTCCCCACCCCCATCGTCAACGCATGCTTCGGCATCAAGTCCATCGATCCGAAAACATCGCTGTTATCCCGCAAGGTCTGCTCTGAAAGAATTTTTATCCACGTGCGCGACCGCAGCGACCCCGTCGGTTCATTAAACCCGATGTGCCCGTTCCGCCCCAGGCCCAACAACTGGAGGTCGATCCCCCCTGCCGCGATTATTTTCTCTTCATACGCTCGACATTCCACGTGAAGATCAATCGCGATGCCGTTCGGCACATGCGTGCGGGTTAAATCGATGTTGATATGCCGGAAAAGATTTTCCTGCATAAAGTAACGGTAAGACTGCACATGCGTGCCCGCTAACCCGACATACTCATCCAGATTAAAGGTCGTCACTTGGCTAAAATCCAGCCCGTCTTCCCGGTGCAGGCGGATTAACTCCTGATACAGGCGCAACGGGGTCCGACCAGTCGCCAAGCCGATGACGGCCGCGGGCTTCTCCCGTATGACGCTCGCCAGAATTTTAGCGCCAAGCACACAACCAGCCTCAGCAGAATCGCGAATGATGACTTCCATGGGTGTGGCGGTTTGTAGCGCAGCCGGCGCCCTCATGGCACGCCCGAAATTTTTAAAAGCGGAAATTCTCAAAATCTCTTCTCGACCGACCGCACCCACGCTCACACCAGCGCCCGCCGCTTCCCGCACCGCGAACATCACATAACTTTCTTTGCCCGCGGCCGCGCGCAACCACACTCACCTCCGCAGGCCCGCCGACGCGATTTCACCATTGTCCGCAGGATTAAACTGACCGCCGCCAACGCGACCAAGGCCCACGCCCCATAGGTTTGCAGCTCTGGAGACATCAATTTTAAAATCCGAGAGCGCGCCCCGTTTGGTAAACCACCAAGCAAATCAGCCAGGCACTGCCCGTCATATACCCAATTTGAAAAAGCGGCCAACGCCAGGAATTCGTTTCTCGCTTTACCACTGCCACCGTGCTCATGCACTGCATCGCGAAAACATAAAATATCATCAGATTAAAGCAAACCAGCGGCGTAAACAATATCGCGCCGTTCGGCCACCTCGCCGCCTGCAACGCCACCCGCAACGGCGCAGGATCGTCACTCTTTAATTCCACTCCAAAAATAACTCCCAGCGAACTCACGAACACTTCTCGCGCCGCAAACGAGGTCACCAGGCTAATCCCAATCCGCCAATCGAAACCCAGTGGCTTTATCACTGGCTCCAAAAGATGCCCCGCCCTTCCCGCTAAACTGTGCGCGATCTGCACATCCACGCCCACTTTTGGATCGGGATGCTTCGGAAAGGTCGTCAAGAACCAGAGCACCATGGAAATCGCTAAAATAATCGTGCCCGCATTCTTCAGAAAGAGCCAGGCGCGCTCCACCATCTGACGCGCTATCTCCTTCCAGCGGGGCGCCTGGTAGGGTGGCAATTCCATGATCATTAACGGTGGCGCGCTTTTAAAAAGTGTTCGCTTGAAAAGCCACGCAAACCCAAACGCCCCCACCGTACCAACTAGGTACATCAAGAACATAATCCCAATCTTGGTCGGCGTCGACACCTCATTCTTCGGTAACAACGTCGCGATCATCAAAAGATATACCGGTAACCGCGCTGAACAACTCATCAACGGAGCGACCAAAATAGTAACCAATCGGTCTTTCGCGTTCTCAATGGTTCGCGTCGCCATAATTCCAGGAATGGCACACGCATAAGAACCCAGCAGCGGAATAAACGACTTACCGTGAAGTCCCACTTTACTCATCGGCCAGTCCATCATAAACGCCGCCCGCGCCATATAGCCCGTGCTTTCCAACAGCCCCACGAAGAAAAAAAGAATGAGAATTTGCGGCAGAAAAACCAAAATTCCCCCGACTCCGCCGATCACTCCATTCACCAGCAAATCCTGGAGGTCGCCAGCAGGCAGGCTCGCCTTAACCCAGCCACCAAGGTCCGTGATCCGCGTGTCAATCCAGCCCATCGGCCCTTCCGCCAAGATAAAAATCGATAAAAACAACGCCGCCATCACCAACGCAAAAAACAACCAACCCCACACCGAGTGCACCAGCACTCGGTCAATTCGATCAGACCACGAGGGCCCTAAGTCACGCGTGCGGTTGATTACCCCCGCACAGAGTCGGCTGATCGCCTCATAGCGGGCGCGAATTAATGTGCCTGACCAATCCATTTTTTCCCGAGCCCATCGTTGCCGCCATTGCGCTAGGACCGCGTGCGTCTGTGGACTCAGCGTGGTCGATCCCTCGACCCGCAAAGTGTCAATATCCGTAAGCAACAAGAGTGCCTCCGCCCGCGCCACGAGGGGCGCCCGCCCATCCGTTTGCACCAACGAGGCCTGCAGTTCCGCCACCGCGGGCGCGATCGGCCCAGGCACGTCCCAGCGATGCCGAGCCAGCGGCAAATCCGCGCGACTCATCGCTAATCTCAACGCCACCACCCCCTTTCCTCGAATGGCCTCACAGGGTATCACGGGTACTCCCAGCGCGGCCTCCAACTTGGTCGGGTCGATCCGTTGCCCACTCCCGATCGCCACATCCATCATGTTCAAAACCACAATCACCGGCCGGCCCAGATCCAGAATCTGGTGAACCAAATAGAGATTCCGCTCGAGATTGGAGGCATCCACCACACAAATAATCCGATGAGGTGCTGGCGTATCCGCACGACGCCCCAAAAGCACATCTCGCAGGACCCCTTCATCGGGCGACCGCGCCGCGAGCGAATAAGATCCTGGCAAATCAATGATCTTCATCGGCCGGCCGTGCTGCGAATACGCTTCCCCCTCTTTCTTCTCAACCGTTACCCCTGGGTAATTCCCCACTTTTTGCCTCAGACCCGTCAGCGCATTAAACAACGTGGTCTTCCCGCAATTCGGATTACCTACCATCGCGTAGACCGGTAGATCCCCAGCCGCACGCACCCGCTTTTTCCCTTCAAGCGCGATGTGCGATGGCAGCGTCACACAGACCACGCACTAGTGCGCATTCCCCGGCAGTTGCTCAACCATGATGCCACGGGCGGCATCATGATTCAGCGCGATCCGCGTGCCGTTAACCTGACATAATATCGTGGTCGTACCGGAAACTTTCCTCACTAACGCCGCCTCACCAAGACCCATTTCCCTTAAACGCTGCACGAAGCTCTCCTCTCCGGTGATCGCACACACCCGACCCATCGCACCAGCGGGCAACTGGCACAGAGGAAGGCGTGGATCAAACAATGGCGTGGTCATCCAAGTTTTGAGAATCGACCCAATTGAGACTCAGTTTCAGTCATTGCACAAGAAAAAGGCCGAGGACCGCGTTTGGTTCTTGGCCGGATGGGCCTAACGACGGCGCCTCTTAACCGCGAGTTGCACACCGGAATAACGAACTAAGCTTTGCAGATGTTCGTACTCCTGAGGATCCAAGTGCTTCGCTGCGGCCAATTCCTGCTCGGCCCGCTTCATGGCCGCCTCAACCGCTTTCTCATCAATTTTTTCCTCTGAAATCGCGTGTTCCGCCAACACGTTGACCCGATCACCCGAGATCTCCGCAAATCCGCCGCTCACCGCCAAAAAAAACGTCGCGTTACCCTTGGTTACTCGCAACTCGCCATGCTCCACTTGCGTAAGCAAAGGAATATGACCGGGTAAAATCCCCACCTCCCCCTCTACAGTAGGTACCACGACAGTATCAATCGTGTCAGAATAAACCCGCGCGTCAGGCGTAACAATTTCTAGGAGTAAAGGCATCGGATTTCAGTTAGCCACCAAGCTCAAGAGCGCGTGGGGAAAAAGGTTCAAATTACTGCAGCCAGACCGTACGCTTAGCGAGTGCGGCTTTAGGCCTTTTTCGAAGAAGCCAGCACTTCATCAATGCCACCCTTCATATAAAAATCCCCCTCGGCCACATCATCGAGCTGGCCATCAAGGATCATCTTAAAGCCACGCACCGTTTCTTTGACCGAGACGTATTTACCGGGCGACCCCGTGAAAACCTCCGCCACGTGGAAGGGCTGTGAGAGGAAACGTTGTATCTTCCGGGCCCGATAGACCATCTGCTTATCCTCGGGCGACAATTCATCCAAACCGAGAATCGCAATGATATCCTGAAGGTCTTTGTAACGCTGTAACACCCGCTGCACCTCGCGAGCGATCCGATAATGTTCCTCACCGACGATATCAGCCTGCAACGCTTTCGACACCGAGGAAAGCGGGTCGACCGCAGGGTAAATTCCCAGTTCAGCGATCGAACGCTCCAACACAATCGTCGAATCCAAGTGCGCGAACGTATTCGCCGGCGCCGGGTCAGTCAGATCATCCGCTGGCACGTAAACCGCCTGGAACGACGTAATCGAGCCTTTCTTTGTGGATGTGATGCGCTCTTGCAAAAGACCCATCTCATTGGCCAGCGTCGGCTGGTAACCGACCGCCGAAGGGGACCGTCCCAGCAAAGCGGATACTTCAGAACCTGCTTGGGAAAACCGGAAAATGTTGTCGACGAATAAAAGCACATCCTGGTTTTTCTCGTCACGAAAATATTCCGTCATCGCCAACGCTGAAAGCGCCACGCGCATGCGGGCCCCCGGTGGTTCATTCATCTGACCGTAGACGAGCGCCACCTTGGACTTCGAGAGATCTTTTTGGTCGATCACGCCCGCCTCGGACATTTCGTGGTAAAGATCGTTGCCTTCCCGGGAGCGCTCACCAACCCCAGCAAATACCGAATAACCGCCGTGCGCCTTCGCGATATTATTAATCAGCTCCATGATCACGACCGTCTTGCCGACGCCCGCCCCTCCAAAGGCCCCGACTTTGCCTCCCTTGGTAAACGGCGCAATCAGGTCGATGACCTTGATACCCGTCTCCAAGATATTCGCCTTGGTGTCCTGATCAACCAGCGCTGGCGCGGCCCGGTGAATCGGATACTTTTTGTCGAACTTCACCGGCCCCTTGCCATCAACAGGATTACCGCAGACATCGAAGATCCGACCAAGAACACCGGCGCCTACAGGTACGGAGATCGGGGCACCTGTATCCAAAACAGCCATACCGCGAACCAGACCCTCCGAAGACGACATCGCGATCGTGCGCGCGACCCCACCACCGAGGTGCTGCTGGATCTCCAGTGTCAGCTGTTGTTTCACGCCCGCAGCAGTGAAGTCGATCGTGAGCGCCTGATAGATGGGCGGAATGGCGTTTTCGCCGAACTGTACGTCAACGACGGGGCCGATGACTTGAACGATTTTACCGGTGTTCATTTTCTTAAAAGGACGTGGATCGGATGCTTAACTGTGAAGGGTTAGGCGCTGAATTGCGCCGCAGAGATTTCGAGAATTTCCTGAGTGATCGCCGCTTGCCGAGCTTTGTTAAACTCAAGGGTAAGATCCCCGAGCAACTTGGTCGCGTTATCCTTCGCCGTTTTCATCGCCACCATGCGAGCACTGTGCTCGGAGGCTTTAGCATCTAACACCTGCTGATGAATTTCGCGGTTGATGTAGAGCGGCAGCAACGCATTCAAAACGGTAACCGCATCCGGTTCAAAAATCATCTGCTGGCCCATTCCCTCTGATTTTGAACTCAGCGCCAAGCCCGCATCGGCCTGCAGGTCCGCAATCACCGCTTGAACACTAGCCAGCGGCAACAACGGCAACAGCGTGGGCACTTGGATCAGCGTATTCCGGAAGCGGGGCCAGAGAATCTCCACCGTGTCGACGACACCTTCAAGGAACTGCTTCACCATGAACTCCGCCACGACCTTCACCTCAGCAAACGCCACCCGATCCGTCACCGAAAAATCAGCCAGCAAATCCCGATGCGTCCGCGCAATAAATTGCGTGCCCTTTCTCCCTATCACGACGTATTTCGCCGGCGTCTTAATCTCAGTCACCACCTTGAAGAGGTTTGCGTTCAAAGGCCCCGCCAAGCCCTTGTCCGACGTAACCAAAATAATGCCACGAGTCTTCACTTCGCGGCGCGTCAAAAAAGGATGATGCGCTTCTTCCACGCGGTCCGCCAAAGCAGCCAGCATCCGGGCCATCAACTCAGCGTAAGGTCGACCCGCCAGCGCCGCCTGCTGGGCCTTCTTCATTTTAGAAGCAGCCACCAGCTCCATCGCCTTGGTAATTTGGCGGGTGTTTTTAACCGACTTAATGCGTCGGCGGATATCGCGGGTTGATGCCATGTCGAGTTACAAGAGTCAGGTTAAGACGGAGCGGTTCGCGGGGAGCGGCCCTCAGGCCAAGCTGCCCAACGGAGACCTTCCTCAGCCGGCAAAACTAGATTTCCATTCGTCGCAGGCGGTCTGTAACTTGCCTTCAAGGTCTTTATCCAAGGCCGCCTTCGTGCGAATTTCCGCCAGCAACGCATCCTTTCGCGTTGCAAAAAAATCCTTCATCGATTGCGCCGCCACCACCACTTTCTTCGCATCAATCGCATCAAAGACCCCCTTTTGCATCGCGAACAATATCGCCACCTGGAGCTCGATCGGCACGGGGCTAAAGGCCGGTTGCTTAAACAACTCGACGATGCGCGCGCCACGCTCGAGTTGCGACTTCGTTTTAGCATCAAGGTCAGACCCAAATTGCGCGAACGCCGCTAATTCGCGAAACTGCGCAAGTTCACCCTTAAGCTTACCACCCACCTGTTTCGTCGCCTTAATCTGTGCCGCCGATCCTACCCGTGAAACCGATAATCCCACCGAAACCGCTGGCCGAATACCTTGGTTAAACAGATCCGTTTCCAAAAAGATCTGCCCGTCCGTGATGGAGATAACGTTAGTCGGAATATACGCCGAAACGTCACCCGCCTGCGTTTCAATAATCGGTAGCCCTGTTAGTGATCCCTTACCGTCAAGACGCGCGCTCCGCTCCAAAAGACGCGAGTGCAGATAAAAAACATCGCCAGGATACGCCTCACGACCCGAGGGCCGTTTCAAAATTAACGAAATCTGACGATAAGCCACCGCGTGCTTGGATAGATCATCGTAAACGATCAGCGCATCCATGCCGTTTTCCATAAACCACTCGCCCATTGCCGCACCAGAGAATGGCGCAATATATTGATTCGCTGGATTATCGGCAGCGGGAGCGGCGACGATAATCGTAAACTCAAGCGCACCCGCCGCCTCCAAGGCCGCCATCGTCCGCACTATGTTCGAGTTCTTCTGCCCGATCGCCACGTAAATCGAATACACGGGCCGAAACTTCGGGTCATTACTCGCGAGCCCAACCTTGTTGATTTTCGCCTGATTGATAATCGTATCAATTGCGATCGTCGTCTTGCCCGTGCCGCGATCCCCAATAATCAGCTCCCGCTGCCCACGACCAATTGGAATCATCGAATCAATCGCCATAATACCCGTAAAGAGGGGCTGCGATACCGATTTCCGAGCGATAATGCCTGGGGCAATTTTCTCAACCGGATTGGTTTCCGTTGCGCCGATCGGGCCCTTGCCGTCAACGGGGCTACCCAATGCGTCGACGGCTCGACCTAACAACGCTTTACCCACCGGCACCGATAGAAGCCGGCCCGTCGTTTGCACCTCATCCCCCTCCTTCAGCTTTGAAATATCCCCGAGAATAACGCAACCGACCTCGTCCTCCTCAAGATTGAGCGCAATCCCAATGGCACCACCTGGAAACTGGACCATCTCGTTATACATCACCTCCGAAAGGCCCTCAATTCGCGCGACTCCGTCAGCGACGGTGCGGATATTTCCCGTGTTCTTCTTGACCGCCTTGGTCGAGAGCTTGGCGATCTGTTGTTCAATTTGTTCAAGGACAGTGCTCATCAGAAAAAAGGAGTCTACAGGTAAGGAGGATGGATGTAAAAAACGTTAACCGATATGCGTCAGAGTCGCCAACTGGCTCGAGACCGAAGATTCAAACACATCGTCCCCCACTCGGACACGAAGCCCAGCGAGGAGTTGATCGTTACGGCGTGCCGCCGCCGAAATCGGTCGCCCATAACGCTCCGCCATCGCCGCTGCAATCGTGGCGATCAACCCATCATTAATGGCTCCCGCGTGCTCGATGACGGCACGGCCGCGCGCGAACTCCGCCGCCACCAACCGCTGATAGACTTTCAACACCGCCAGCGATCTCGCCGGACGATGCTTCTCAACATACTGCAAGACTCCAGCGATGCGATCAGATGAAAGCACCCCATCCACCAAGCTCATCTTTAAAAACTGCCGCGCGAGTTGCAGGGTGTATTTTTTACCGGAGGCCATACTATATACGAAAATAAAAACAGACTCAAACGTTGGTGAGCTCGCGACTTGCGGTGTCAAGATAAGCCGCCCGATCAGCTTCGGTTAGTTTCTTCGCCAGAACGCGCTCCGTCGTAGAAACGACCAGGCGGGCAATCTCCGAGCGAGCGTCCGCGAGCATTTTCTTATGCTCCAGCTCAATCGCCTGACGCGCCTTCCCTAACACCTCACTGGCCTGAGCAGTCGCCTCCTGCGTCTGCTTATCAAGAAACTCTTTCGCCGTTTTGCGGGCTTCATCTACTAACCGCGCGGCTTCGGCATGGGCCTTCTTGGCGATAGCAGTACTCTCCTGCTGCGCCGCCGCTAACTTAGCCTGCATCTCCTCGGCATACTTGATGCCTGACTCAATTTTCTTCGTCCGCTCCTCCATCGTCGCCGTCACCGGCTTGATCGCAAATTTGTACAGCACCACCAAGACAATCAAAAAACTGATGAGCTGAAAAAGAATGAATTTCGGCTCGACACCGAAATGCTCGAAGGTCTGGCGGAGACCCTCGATCGGACCAGACGGAGCAACCGGTTGGGTGGCAGCGGCGAAAAAAAGTGGCAACGTCATGACAAAAAAAGAAGTGGCAGCGTCAGACTAAAGGCCGCGCTGCCAGAAAACATTACTTTGCAAGGAACAGCGCGAGAATGCCGAGGCCTTCCGCTAACGCCATGCCGATAATGGCTTGCACGAGAACCTTACCCGACGCCGCCGGATTGCGGCCCACGGCTTCGGCCGCTTTAAGACCAATCAGGCCGACGCCAATAGCGGCGCCGAGCAGACCAAAGGCGCTGGCAATATTACCCTGAAGTTCAGCGATTGCATTAATCATGATGGATATTTCTTTTTCTATGGTTGGTGGGATTTCCGCCGTGCGCGCACAGGGCACGCTCCCAGCGGGAGATTTTAATGGTGGGCCTCCGCCGAATGACCCGACTTACCGTCATGCGCATGATCATCTCCATGGTTTACAAGGAGCCCGATGTAAACCGACGTAAGTAGCGTGAAAACCAGAGCCTGAATCAGGCCGACCAGCAGCTCCATGAAATAAAAAACAAAAAAGAAGCCGGTCCCGTGCAATAGGTTCTCACCGCCGAAGACATTGCCAAACAAACGCACCGAAAGCGTGAAGGGACGGATCGCAATCGAAAACACTTCAATCAAACCCACGACCAGAAAAACCAGCGACAACAGAGGATAAAGCCAACCGGGCGTTTCCGCTTTATCAGCCTTGTTACCGAAAAGGTCAGCCGCGATCACCTTAACCCCGGCAAACTTAAACACAATGATCGCCCAGGCCCCAAACGAGACCAGCGCCAAAGCAATCGTGCCGTTGAAGTCTGAATTAAACGGTCGAATCAACGGCTTAGAAAGATGGAATTGGCCGCTGGCATCCTCGTGGCCCCAGCCCAACGTTCCAACACCGGGAATTAGACCCATCCAATTGTGAAATAATATAAAAATGAAAAAAGTGACAAGAATTGGAAACGTCGTCGGAAAGGCGCGCTTTCCAATAATCGGTTCAAAAATATCACGGAGCCCCTCAATCAAAGACTCCACCACCGCTTGACCCTTGCTGGGGATAAGCGCCGGCTTCCCAATCAGCCACAAAACCAAACCAACCAACAGAGCGGAAATCGTCCACCCCGTCAGTATACTACTCGAAAGCGCCACGCCTCCTAATTCAAAACGAGCCGCACTCGGGGACACACCCTCCCCTTCCGTCGCGTGGAGAGCGGGGCCGGTGAGGAAGGAAATTAAAAGGAGAGCGAGTTGAGCGACTCGTGACATGCGCAAGCGTGGCTGGTGAATTAAAAAGAAGCGAAGATGAAAGAGCACGCAGTCACCTTGCGTCAACCCTCGAAATTTCTCAGACCAAATTTTTCATGTGAAATCTTAGAACGACGTTCCAGAGAACCTCTCGGCTTCGGCTGGGGCCGCTCCGCCCAGGACCGCCAAACGAGCCGATAGCGAAACGTGCTGCTCCGCCCGCCTTTGAAAGACACTTTCAAACTCAAACGGCCAAGCCTCGTCCGCCAATTCCCAAACCGCAGAATTGGCAATGGTCGCTTTTGCCCAGTCAAAATAAGGTAGGTAATCCGTTCGAAAATACAGACGACACGTTGACGCCGCACGCCCGGCCGCCGCGGCCAAGAATTCCCGCTGCAAGATGCGGTGCTTGTGATGCCGGGATTTCGGCCACGGGTCAGGAAATAAGATGAATAAGTCGGAAATGACGCATCCAACCGGCAATGCCTCAAGAAACAACCGCGCCTCCGCCCTCACAAAATGCAAATTGCCGAGCTGGGCGCGGTCTCGCTTCCGCTGGGCACGAGCGATCCGATCACTCGCAAGATCCACGCCTACGCACACCGACAAAGGGTGCGCCGCCGCAAACGCGGCCAAGAAATGGCCATGTCCACAACCCACCTCCCATACCAACGAACCTGCGCCCGCCAGGATCGCCGACAAATCCACTTGAAGCAATCGGCGGCGCTCCGCCACGACATCCGCAAAATCTAATTTTATCATAAGCTTAAGTTGGCGGCCTGACCACCGGCCCAACCAGAGACGAACCGGCCACCGCCCCACCGCCCCCCCTACCCGCCTCTAGCCACACCATGAGCACACTAATATCAGCCGGATTAACCCCACTAATCCTACTCGCCTGACCTAAAGTCAGAGGGCGAATCTCCGCTAGTTTCAGCGCGCTCTCTTTTCTTAATCCACTGATAATCAGGTATTTAATATCGCGATCTAGTCGTATTTGGTCGATATGCGCCATTTTTTCAATCTGCCGCTCTTCGCGCCTTAAATAGCCCTCATAAGCAACGCGATAGATAACTTCGTCTCGAATCGCTCCCGGAGATTCCGCGAATCCCGCCGGCAGATTCACGGTCCCGCGATCGCGACGAACTCCGTCGGCCCACGTACCGTGGCCGACCGATGATCGTTCTTTTTCAAACTGATTTATCCATTTTAAGATCTTCGAACGCTTCTCATCAATCCGCTGGAGCCGCTCACCTGATAATAACCCATACTTGCGCGCATGATGAGAAAGGCGCAACTCGGCGCTCGCATGATTAAATAATAATCGGTGTTCTGCCCGACTGGTAAACATCCGGTAGGGTTCATTAGTTCCCTTATTGACGAGATCATCGATTAGAACGCCCATATAACCCTCGTGCCGGCCGATTAACATCGGCGGAGCCTGTCGAACTTTATTCACGGCATTCACCCCCGCAATTAAACCCTGGGAAGCGGCCTCCTCATAGCCAGAGGTTCCGTTGATCTGACCTGCAAAGAAAAGGCCCTCAACCTGCTTGGATTCAAGCGAGGGGAACAACTGGGTCGGCGGGGCGAAATCATACTCAACGGCATAAGCCGGCCGCAATAAAATTGCCCGTTCCAAGCCAGGGATACTTTGGACCATTTCCAATTGCACATCGAAGGGCAAACTAGTGGAAAGACCGTTAACATAAAACTCGTTGGTCGAACGTCCCTCCGGCTCAAGAAAAAGCAAGTGCCGTGGTTTATCGGCGAAGCGGACAAATTTATCCTCAATACTCGGACAGTATCGCGGCCCCACGCCCTCGATCTCTCCACTGTACATCGCTGATTTATGGAGATTTCGCCGCACGATATCCGCCGTCGCCGCAGTCGTGTAAGTCATCCAACAGGAAATCTGCGCCGTCCCCGGCTGCCAACCCAACCGAACCTCCCCAGTTTGTTCCACGTGGAACAAATCTTCAACGTCTCGCGTATCATGAAAAGCGAAGAGCGTTGGCGCAGCATCGCCCCTCTGCTCCGTCATCACCGAGAAATCAATACTGCGACCGAGCAACCGCGGCGGGGTACCCGTCTTCAGCCTACGCAACTCAATCCCTGCCTCCAAAAAACTAGCCGAGAGCGTTTTCGCACTAAAGTCCCCTAACCTGCCGCCTTCGGTCTTATTCTGCCCGATATGCATCAGCCCCCGCAAAAACGTCCCGGTCGTAACTACAACGCTACGACCCCGAAACTCCACATCCAGATTTGTCCGGCAGCCCACTACCCGCCCCAATAAAAAAATTAACCCTGTAACCGTCGCTTGAAAGATCTGTAAATTCGGCTGCAGCTCCAATGTGTGCTTTAGGCGAAATTGATAAGCCTTCTTGTCACATTGGGCCCGAGGTGATTGCACCGCCTGACCCTTCGATTCATTCAACAAACGAAACTGAATGCCCGTCACATCCGTGTTGATGGCCATCTCGCCCCCCAGTGCGTCGATCTCTCGAACCATCTGCCCCTTGGCCTGACCGCCAATCGCTGGATTACAACTCATCTGCGCGATAGTATCAATGTTGCCGGTCAAAAGCAGGGTCTTCGCGCCCATGCGAGCCGCCGCTAGGGCCGCCTCCACCCCGGCATGGCCCGCCCCACACACAATTACGTCAAAAGGCTCCCCGTGGTTAAACATAATATTCAATTTTTAGCTGACTATCATCTCACGAAATTCACTCGCGTGAGCGCAAGCACCCTATTTTCCAATACAAAACGTTGCGAAGAGGTGATCCAGTACCCGCTCGTTATCAACCCGCCCACTAATCTCCCCAAAAGCAGCGAGGACTCCCCGCAAATCACTCGCCACCAACTCCATCGGCGCGGATTCCCCAAACTTCCTCGCCGCATCCACCAGCAAGTCCCGCGCCGCGCTTAACGCCACTGCATGACGGGTATTAATAGCCACCAAATCCTCCGGTTCCTGATTAAAAGCATCCGCTTTAGCTGCGATCGCGGCAAGCAAAGCCTCCTGCCCCATCCCAGTAACTACCGAAATCTTCACGACTTCAAAACCCGCCGGAACCGGGCAGACCACCTCTTCAGCCACTAAATCCATCTTGTTAAGAACCACGATCGTATTAGCGGCCGTCAAACGCTCGGCCATGATCTGCGGCCAGGGGAGGGGAGGGGAGTTAACCGCACTTGCATCGACCATAACCAAAAATAAATCGGCCTCACTCGCTCGCTCCCATGTCTTTTGAATACCTAGGCGCTCTAATGGGGTAGGGGAGGGGTTGAGCCCAGCCGTATCGATAAGCCGAAGCGCATGCGCACCCACCAATATTCGCTCTTCTATAAAATCCCGGGTCGTCCCAGGTTCCGCGCTAACGAGCGCCCGATCCTTACCTACCAATCGATTAAGTAAGCTACTCTTACCCGCGTTTGGCGCACCAATAATCACCGCCTTGACCCCATCGCGCAAGAGTGAACCAAAGCGCTCTGTTGCCAACAACCTGTTGTTTAACAACAGTATACGAGAAATTATTTCACCCGTCGCGCGTCGGTCCTCGTCCGGTAGATCTTCCTCAGGAAAATCAATGTAAACTTCGATCCGCGCCAAAACTTTCAACAATTCTTCGATCAACCCGTTCATCTTGTCCGTTAGCCCCCCCCGCAATTGCCGATTGGCCACCGCCAACGCACGATCGCTCCGCGCCCGGATCAAATCCATCACCGCCTCCGCCCGACTAAGATCAAACTTCCCGGCCAAAAAAGCGCGCTGGGTAAATTCACCAGGCTCCGCCAGCCGAGCCCCGCGGGCGACCAGATCCTCAAGAATTTTCTGCGCTATGAACGGATTCCCGTGAGCAGAAATCTCCAAAGTGTCTTCTCCTGTATACGATTTTGGCCCAGGATAAAACGTCATCACCACATCGTCGAATAAGACCCCACCACACCCTCGGTAATCACGATGATGCGCGACCCGAGGTAGCAACTCACCCCCCGTCAAGCCCCTGACAATCTGTCGAGTCGCCGCCCCCGATAAACGAATCACCGCGATGGCCGACGTACCCATCGGTGTCGCTAAGGCCGCAATGCTTTCCCGCGCCGGCATTGCCCCCACAGGCGCGGCTCGCTCGATCTTCCCGTCACTAATGTCGTATGTATCCATATTATAAATACTTTTAACTGCGCCTACACAGCGAAGCGCGATGGCGCTCAACTATTTTGACCCACCGCTGCTCGGTTAAACTGCTCCACCGGTGATTTGCTTCCTTTTCCAAGGAGTTCCGATTTTTTCCACGTGTTCAGAGCAGGAAAGAGCGTTCATGCTCGTGAACGAGCGGCAATTATCTGAGCAGCTTTTTTGGAGGCAGGTCAATTTATGTGAGCAGAATTGGATCAGTTTAAGTGAGCGACATCGCCAAGCGACTTCGCACGCTGTGAAAATATTTTCAGTTGAGGCGACCATGAGCAACCCCACGCTCCCGCTCGCGCGCCCCCAAGTCAAACCCCCCACGCGTGCAGCTTCGGCAAGCTTGCGAAAGGTAAAAAAATCTCGGCCGCCCACGGGCGGGGCGACCGGGGCACCGCGTCTCGAGATGAGCTCACGCCGGCTGGCCGGGCGGATCGTGGTCGGGCGCGGAGGTGGTTTCCGGCTTCGGATAATTCCACGGCAGCCAGGCCGAGGGCCGTGCCTTCACCTCCTCGGGGTGGTTCGCCAGGGCCAGCAGATCGGCGAAGGGATTGACCCGTTTGAGCCGGCAGGTGTGGATCAGACTCATGAACAGGTCGCCGATCCGGGCGCCGTTAAGCGTCTTGTAGCTGAGGCTTTTTTTGCGATGCATGATCGCCATTTTGAGCGCCTGCTCGCAGCGGGATCTTGCGCGATGAGTTCCCGCAGGAAAACGACGTCGGTTTCCCGGATTTGACGACCCCGATAACTCA
>CAMDOF010000058.1 GCA_945903465.1 Opitutus sp. GAS368 | reverse complement strand
GGAAGATTGATTCATGATAAATGGGAGGAGCGCGCGGTATGACAGAGGAATGGGGACAGAGGAATAATGCCCCAATCCTCCGGGCTGGTTGGGGCTTGGGCTTAAGCCGCCAATCTTTTTGGCAGAAAGATGGGGTCAGAAAAATTCTTCAACCTCTGACCGAGATTTTCTGCCCCCATTTTTTTGCCAAACTGCCTTGGGTATGCTCGGCGTTTTTGTCGTGTCTCTGCGGTGTCAAAGGCTGGGACGCCTGAACTGAAGGTTGCACCGCAGAGACGGGACACCACGCAGAGGTCGGAGAAAGCATGAATCTATTTTGCACCACGCTTGGCCCGGAGATTATGGGATCATGGCCGCCATCATTGAGAAAAAAACGGCATCCGTTTTCAGGGAAGAGCCCGACGCAGGAGAGCTTGGGTGCGTACGGTGGTTGGCCCGATCACTTTCTCATGCTTTAAGACAGCTCGCGGTGGGAGCGGCGCGTGGGCACCTCTGAAACCAAGCGTCGCGAGCGTTCGGCTTCTGCGCGGATACAGTTCTCCCCGGCCCGAGGCGATCGTGAAATCGTGCATTTCTGGCGATTCTCATCTCACCTTCGCCCGATTGAGTTTTTTCTTGGAAAGTTCATCAAAAAACTTTTTCGAAACTTCCTCTTCCTGCGTATCAGGCGCTGACGGCACCAAGAGTTCACCGGGCTCCGATGATTTCCTGATTGCCAGAAATAGCCGGTGTTCGCGCCGCCGGTCGCATTCTCCCCTTGCTCATCGCCGGGCGGGCCGTTCGGACTGAGTTTATTGAGGATCTGGCATCAATTCTTGAGAAGATTGAGTTCATGAAAAGTCGACGATGGCGACCCGAAGGCATTCCAGCGGCTCAGTCCGAAAGATTCCAGGAATCGCGGTTTAGTTTCTAGAAGTAGCGGAGAACTCCTGGGGGCTTAGTGAGTTTTTTCCAGTGAAGGCAAGGGTCGCAGGAGGAATGGCTGAGAGGAATGGCGGTTATTTCCGCGCCGCTTTTGGCGCGCGCTCCCCCTTCCTTTTTCCTGAAATTATCCTCAGCGAATATCGTGGGACGCTCCATCACTGCTCACGGCGCGCCCTGCGTTTTCGTCGATTCGGAAGAGCGTGCGATGGATCAAAGGAAACAACGTGCAATGAATGCGGAGCGCATCGAAGGCGATTGGTCGGTCGGACATCGCAGCTCGGCCGCGCGTTGGTTTCCTATATTTTGCAATCATCTTATGAGCTATCGGGAGGCGCACGTTCATGGCGCTGGGCGGAGAGGCGGTTTTCGAGAGGTGGAGGTACTATCGTGGGACGTTCCATCACTGCTCACGGCGCGCCCTGCGTTTTCGTCGATTCGGAAGAGCGTGCGATGGACCAAAGGAAACAACGTGCAATGAATGCGGAGCGCATCGAAGGCGATTGGTCGGTCGGACATCGCTGCTCGGCCGCGCGTTGGTTTCCGGTATTTTGAAATCATCTTATGAGCTATCGGGAGGCGCACGTTCATGGCGCTGGGCGGAGAGGCGGTTTTCGAGAGGTGGAGGTACGAATGAGTGGTTAAGACGGTTTTTGTTCGTGTTTTGACGGCTTTATCCATGAAACCAACGCTATGGTTCCTGCCTCCTTAGGAAAACCCGAGAAAACAACTGAGCGGGCCGCGGCCGCGGTGGTCTGGGTGCTGGGTGTGAGCAAGGTCTATCAGCGGGGAGGTACGATCCGCTCTTGGCTGGCGCGGGGGTTAGGTCAAGGTGTGGCGGTTCCCGCGGAGGATGCTCCGGATGCGGTGGTCGCGCTTCGCGATGTGTCGTTTTCGGTCGCCCGCGGGGCGGCCTTTGGAATTATTGGCAGGAATGGGGCAGGGAAAAGTACGCTGCTACAGATTCTCGCGGGTACGTTAATGCCCTCGGGTGGGTCGTGCGCGGTTAAAGGACGAGTGACGGCGCTGCTGGAGCTGGGGTCGGGCTTCAATCCGGAGTTCACCGGCAGTGAGAATATTTTTCTATCAGGGGCGATTCTTGGAATCTCGCGCGAAGAAATGACGGCCAAATTTGCAGAGATCGTCCGGTTTGCGGATATTGGAAATTTCATCCACCAGCCGGTTAAAACCTATTCGACGGGCATGATGATGCGGGTCGCGTTTGCGGTCGCGATTTCAGTCGAGCCAGACGTGTTTATCATTGATGAGGCGTTGAGTGTGGGGGACATCCTTTTCCAGCAAAAATGCAGCCGGCGTCTGAACGAGTTGGTGGCGGGTGGCGTCACTCTGTTGGTGGTCACGCATGATCTCTCGTTTGTGCTGAGCATGTGTCAGCGGGCCGTTTGGTTGGATCAGGGCAGGGTAAGATTTTTAGGTGAGGCAGGCGCGTGTGTGCGTGAGTATGTGGCGGCGATGGCGGCAATTTCGGGCAATGCGCCTGCGCCGGTCGTGGTGGCGGGGAGTTTCCCGGAGCAGCCGCTCCCAGACTGTCCTGAGCTTCGTTTGGACGACAAGGAGCGGCTAGGGGATGGGGGAGTGCGGGTGGCGCGGGCTTGGTTACAACAGGGAGATGGTGGGGTGGGTGGAACCTACCGGAGCAGAGAATGGGCGAGCGTGACGTTGCTCTTGAGAGCGGAGCAAGCGGTGAGCGGCGTGAGCGCCGGCTGCGAGCTGCGCAATCGGCATGGGCAGGTGATTTTCGCGACAGGCCTGCGGGTGGCGCAGCGCTTGGTGGAGGCACTGCCGACGGCGGGCGCGTGCTTGGTGACGATCCGGTTTTGCCTCGAGCTGCAGGCAGGTCAATACACGTTGGACGTGGGATGCGGCGCGGGCACTGATGCCGACAACACGTGGGATCGGGTTTTAAATGTGGCGGTGGTAGAAGTTTCCAACCCGCCGGATCAGGAGGTTATTCACGGGCTGGTGCGACTGCCCTACGAGATTACGGTGGCTCGGCCACGGGTATGAGAATCGGCCGCGTCGGCTCCCGGCCCGATTGTCGCCAGAGGATCCAGCCGTCGTCGGCCCTGCTTTTTCTCCGGCGGCGGTCCTTCGCCCGCCTCTAGGTATTTGGTCGCCGTCTCGCGGTGCCCCCCGCTCATCGCGGCGGTGCCGCGCACGCCGGACTTCGCCTATGGGTAGATCGGGCGATGGGTTTATCATTCGTTGGTAGGGTTGCTCGGGTATCATGGGTCCCCGTGGGCCCCGAGCCTCACCCATGTCCGACCAACGGCGCTCTAATAATCACTGGCAGGAGTGCGGGATTCAGAATGTCGGCGAACGGGTTTCTGAACGTCGTCTGACAGAACCCCGCTTGGCCTCGAGATTATGGGGTTACCGCCAGCCATGATGGGGAAAAAAAGGGCATCCGTTTCGGGGAAACTGCCCGGCTTGAAACTATAGCGATGACCCTAACGCGACCCGAGCATGAGTGAGTAAGGGGGTGGGCGGGAAAGGGGGAGAAGGGGAGTGTAATTAAAACGGCCGAGGAGTCTGTCGGACTGAGACCGTAGAAATCTTCTGTAGCCGCACCGACTCCCCCCGTCCGGATCCATGGAGATTGCGGGGCGGACCGCAGGGCTAAGGGGTTTGCGAGTTAAGTTTGAAAGGCGGGGAGGTGGCGGGGAGTTGCGGCGGGGAGGTCAGATAACCTCCGCGAAAGATTTGCGAAGGAGGGCAAAGAAGACGGCACCAAAAATGAAGATGATGATACCGCTGGCATAAACCAAGGCGAGTTTATCGAAAGCCATGGGCTGATGCCAAAGAACGCTCCTTCTCGCGAGGTCGACGATCTGAAAGAGAGGGTTTAGCCTGAGCATATCGAGTTCGGGAGGGATTTTTTCGGGGGGAAAGGTGATGGCGGAGGCAAACATGAGAGCGGTGGAGGCAAAGGCGGTGACTTGGCCGATATCGCGGATGAAGACGCCGAGGGCTGCCAGCATCATAGCCACGCCGAGGGCGAGCAGGAGGAGGGGTAGAACGAGCGCGGGGAGCCACAAGGCGTGGAGCGTGAGACCGGCGGTGCCGAAGGCGCTACCGCCTAGCACCAAGATGAGGCTGACGCCGAGGTGAAACGCGGTGGCGCCCATGTGGGCGACCGGCAGAACCTCGAGTGGGAAGACGACCTTTTTAACAAAGTTAGGGTTCGCAGTGATGACCCCCGGGGCCCAGCTGAGTGTTTCCGAAAAGACGTGAAAGAGCGCCAGGCCGAGAAACATGGCCAAGGAAAAGTCGTAGCGCGTCTCACCTGGCAGGACGGCGAAACGTTGGTTGAAGAAGATGCCGAAGACGACGAAGTAAAGCGCCAGCATGGAGAGGGGGTTGATGAGGGCCCAGAGTGCTCCGAGCCGGCTGCCGCGGTGGCGGAGTTCGATGTTGCGGTGCGTAAATTGGCGGACCAGATCGCGACGATACCACAACCCCATGACCATGCGGAAGGGATCGATGATCAGAGCGAGGAGAAGCGTTTTCGAGAGCGGTAGGCTCATGGTGTTAGAATAGAGAGCGAGTGGCTGGATCGGACAACCCTGAAGCGGATCCGACCAAGAACCAGACAATCAACGCGGGGCGGGCGGGCCTGGCTTTACTGGAGGGCGCTGGTGGGTGGGTGAGATCGCAGGGTGGCTTGCACGTCGTCGTGCGAGTAGGTGGTGATGGCGCACACCTCGTCATTGACGCCATGGCTAACGAGCCAACGATCCTGCGACCAAGCTGCCCCGCAAGGGTAGATAACCTCGCCTACGGCGGAGTTGAGCCGTTCGTAAGCTCGCGGTTGGATTGAGCCGAAGTCACTGGGGAGCGGCCGGATTGGCTGGGTGGTAGGCTCGAAGGGAGGGGAACTCGCGAAGGAGTAAACGGCGGCGGAGTATCGATAACCTCCGGGGGCATCGTGGACCGAGTGGCAAAAGTTCCAGAAGACGTCGTCGACGCGGCAAGGCGGAGCGCCGCCGCGAAGTCCGCCGTGGGTGGCGGGATACTCGGCAAGCGCCCAGTCAGATGAAGCGCAGGGGGACAGCAAGATGTCGGCCTCCCCCGCCATTGAGAATTGAAGGATACGATGGGGCAAAATGGAATATACGGCGAAGTAGTGATCGGAGGCGCCCGCGTCGAAGAGGGTCCAGTTTTTCTCTAATTTCCGGCGTTCTCCGTTCAGGATGAGTTCGCGGGCCGCACCTTTGGGCTGGAGGGAAGCGGGATCAAGTTCCTGCAAGAATTGGTAATTGCGGGGCTCGTGCCATCCCGAGTTCCAGTAAATGAAGACGCGGCCGGCAAAGCGGTAGAGACGTGGGTCGGCGAACCAATGGGTGGCGACGGTCGGATAAAGGGTTTTAGCGCGAAAGTGAATGAGATCGCTCAGCGGGAGGTGGGATCCGGCGATAACCTCGAGGCGGGGGCTGAGCCGGCAGAGGCCGATACGCCGGGCGCCCTCCGGGGTAACGAGACGGAAGGCGAAGATCCAGTTGTCGCCGTCTTGGAGCAGCCCGGGGTTGAAGGCGCGCACGGGGCCCTGTTCGGCAAAGTGCTGCCAAGACGGCGGAATGAGCGCGTTGGTCTCGAAAATATGGCAGACGGAAAGCGGACGGGTCATTTATGCGTTGAAGAAATGGCGAATGGCGGCGCTGACGATATCGACCTGTTCCGCGGTGGTATGGGGACCGATGGGTAAGCTGAGCACTTCGCGGGCGAGCTGTTCCGCGAGCGGAAAATCTCCTGGCTTCCAACCGTGACCGGCATAGGCAGTGCAAAGATGGGGTGGCGTCGGGTAGTGGATTTGGGTGCCGATCCCGGCAGCGGAGAGGTACTTTTGGAGGGCGTCGCGACGTTCGGTGCGGATGACGAAAAGATGCCAGACGGGCTCTGCCCAAGACGGCACGTGAGGGAGTTGGAGGCCTCCGAGGCTTTTGAGTTGCGTGTGATAACGTGCCGCCAGCGCCACGCGTCGACCATTCCACTCGGCCAGTTTGGGTAATTTAGCGCGCAAGAAGGCGGCCTGCAGCTCGCTGAGGCGTGAGTTTAAGCCGAGGTATTCGTGTTGGTAGCGGACTTTTGAACCATAATTGCGGAGGTGGCGGATTTTATCGGCGAGGACGGGGTCGCTGGTGGTGACGGCGCCGGCGTCGGCCAAGGCCCCGAGATTTTTGCTTGGGTAGAAACTAACGCCCGCGGCGTGGCCGAGGGCCCCGGCGGCGTGGCCGTGGCAGCGGGCGCCGTGGGATTGCGCTGCGTCTTCGAGGACGAAAAGCCCGTGCTTGGCGGCGATGGCATTGATCGCCGGCATATCTGCGGTTAAACCGTAAAGATGGATGGGGAGAATCGCCTTCGTGCGGGCCGTGATCAGCGCGGTGAGGCGGGCGGGATCGAGGTTGAACGTGGTGGGATCGGGTTCGCACGGTACGGGGGTCGCGCCGACGTGGGAGACGGCGAGCCAAGTGGCGATGTAACCATGGGCTGGGACGATGACCTCATCGCCTGGGCCGACGCCGTGGGCGAGCAAGACGAGCTGCATGGCCTCGAGACCGTTGGCGACCCCCACGCAATGTTGCACGCCCACGCTGGCAGCGTATTCTGTTTCAAAGCAGGTCAGCTCCTGGCCGAGCAACAGCCAACCCGAGTTCATGACGCGGTGGTAGGCGTCGTCGAGCTCACGGCGGAGCTCCTCATAGGCGGGTTTGAGATCGAGAATGGGAATGGTCATGCGGGCGATTCTGAAGAGCGGTGGGCCGAAGAAGACCGCGAACCCCGATCAGATAAATTTCAATTTTCGGGCGGCAAATACAACCATGCGCAGCAAAAGCCAACCATGACGCCACCGCTGGATATTGGTAGTCCCGTAGGTGCGTTCTCGGTAGCGAATCGGGACATCGGCGATACTCAGGTTGAGCTTGGCCGCACCGAAAAGAAGATCGAAGTCGCCGAAAGGATCGAAGTCGCCGAAGTAGTTACGATGATTGGCGATGCGCTGGTAGTGCTCGCGAGTGAGGACCTTGGTGCCGCAAAGGGTATCTTTCACGGGTTGGCCGAGCAACCAGGTAAAGACGAGGCTGAACATTTTATTGGCGCAGAGGTTGAGAAACTGCATGGCCTTTTCATCCATCGGGTAGACGAGCCTCACGCCGTTCGCGAACTCGCCGCGCCCCGTGGCGATCACCTCGTAGAACTTGGGTAATTCTTCCGGGGGCATGGTGAGATCCGCGTCGAGGATCATGAAAATATCGCCTGTGGCCACGGCAAACCCGGCGCGGACGGCATCGCCCTTGCCCCGACCGGCCTGTTGAAGAATTTTGATATTCCTCTGGGGGTGCGCGGCGGCGACTCGTTGGATTTCCTCCCAAGTGTGATCGCGGGAGTGTCCCTCGATGAAAATCAGTTCAGTACCAGCGCCCATCTCGGCGGTGCGCGTGACGGCGGCGGAAATGTTGCCGGCCTCATTGCGTGCGGGAATGATGACGGAGACCGTCAAAAGCCGGGGTGCGTGAATGGCTGCGCGGCGAGCGACGCAGAAGACCGTGAGGCACAGCCACTGCAGAAGGGGTGCGAGCCAGCGATTGAGGAATGGGCCCAGCCCGCCGGCCCGAAAGGGCAGCAGAATTCGCCCCTGCCCGCTCACGGGTGACCAACCGCTGAGGTGGAGCAGGTTCAGCACGTCGGAGGACGCGAGCCAGCTGTTTTGAGGTTGGGCGGCCTTGAGCCCGACGGTGCCGGCCAGGGCGAGCAGCGGTCGCCACAAGGTATTTTGAAAATTGACGATGAGCCGGGTGCCGGGGTGAGAAACGGAGTGAAGCCGCTGAAACATCGCTTGAACATCGGCGGCCAAGTTTAGCGTATCGGAGATGATAATGACGTCAAAAATCCGGTGGGTACCATCGTCGTGGGTGAGGTTAAGAAGTTCGCCCGGTTGTACGAAGAAGGCTCCCGTGGGGATTCGGGCGCGGGCGGCGGCGATTTGAGTTTCGGACAGGTCCACGCCGGCTTTAGTAGAGGCGCGGAGCTGGGCCAGCAATTCGCCAGAGCCGCAGCCGATTTCCAGCACGCTGGCATCGGGCGGAATGAGCAAGTTGTAATAGCGAGCGAGACAGGTGCGATAAGCGCTGGCGCCGGCTTGGGTCCGGGTGGGAGCGGCGTCGTAGAACTGGCGAACGCCCTCGAGGTGTTCGCGGGCGAGAGCGGAGAGTTGGGCTGGCATATGAGTTCGTGGCGGTCGAGAAGCGCCTCGCGTCGGGAGGTTGGGGTGGGTGGGCGGATGGGCTCAAGACTTATGGGTTGCAATCGCTGGGGAATTCCCGCGCTCTGGCGATTTATTCTGAGGATTTTCATGGTGTCGTCCGGCCTAATTTTTCTGCGGGTGCAAGTGCGTGCCGGTTTCGCGCTTGTGGTCCTATTGGTGACGGCGTATCTGCGCGGGCAAACGGGAGAAATTGCGGGGACGCTACCGGAAGATTTTTTACCGGGGTTGCGGCCGATTTTGGCGGAAGCGATGCAACGCTCGCCCCAATTATTGGCGGCGGAATTCGACCGGGCGGTCCAGGAAGCCCGGATTTGGGGGGCGGATTCGGCGCGTTTGCCGAGTTTACGCGGGGTGGCGGAGTACGCGAGCAACCAGACGGCGATCTCGAGTAGTAACAGCTCCTCGAGTCGGGCGAATGGATTTTTCTATCGTTTTGAGGCGAGCCAAGCGATCTTCCATTGGGGTGCTTTAAAAAACCAAAGTGAGGCGGCCCGCCTTAATCTCCGGGTGGCGGAGCGTAACTTTGCGCTGGTTTACCGGGAACTGGCGGTCGTCTTGCGGAAAGCTTATCTGGCGATGGTGATTGAAAAAGCGAGATTGCGGCAGGGGAGGGAAGCGCTCCGTCTGCTGCGAGAAGATATCGTGAGTGCGCTGGACAAACAAGAGCGGGGGTTGATTGCGCCGGCGGCGGTGGAGGGTGACAAGCTGCGCGCGCGGGAGTTGACGCTGGAGCTGGCTCGCGGTGAATTGGAGGCGTCGTCGAACCGGCGTCGTTTTGCGCGACTGGCGGGCATGGCGGAGTTGGCGGAGGAGGCGATTCCGAATGAAATTCCGCCCCCGGTTTTTTCCCCGGTGCTAGCGACGGCGCTGGCGGCGACGTTGTTGCGTGATGGGGCGAAGAGCACGCTGGAGTACGAAATTCACGATATGAAAGTGCGTGAAGCGCTGCTGCGGCTCAAAATTGAGCGGACGCGCCTGTTGCCGAAGGTTAATGCGGGAGCGGCTTTCAGCTTAGAAAATTCCACGGATGTTAACGGTAATTCGGTAAACCAACAGGCCTTTCAGCGGCGGGCGGTAAGCGTGGGCGCGCAGTGGAATATTTTTGATGGATACGCGAGCCGGGGCGTGATTCGCGAGGCGTTGGCGGCGCAGCGGTTGCATGAAAAGAAGCTGACGATTGTCGCCGACGAGATTCTCCAAAATGTGCAGATCTTAGAGCGGACGTTGCCACTGGATGCGGAGGCGTTGGCGATTAGTGAAATCCGGCGTTTTCTTGCCCTGGAAACGAAGCGGCGGATCGCGGAGGAGGCGGCGCTGGGCAATCTTCCGAAAGGAGATATTGAGCGGGCCCAAGTCGGCGTTTTCCAAGCGGAAGCCGCGAGTTTTAGTGCGCGCGCGGCCCTTTTGGGTCATTGGTGCGAATTTGTTTCTCTCGCTGGTCAAGATCCCGTGCTTAACCAAATATCAGCCCGCTATGTTCACGAAAAAAAATAACGGCCGTGTGCTCGTGAACCTTGCCCTGGGCCTCCTGGTGGCGGCGGGTGTGGGCGTGGGGCTTTTTTGGGGCTTCCAAGGGACCGCGCGGGTGGAGGCGGTGAAGCGGGATAACGCGGTGGACGCGGTGACGGGAAATGCCCGGGTGGATGCCGATGGTGGTTTGCGGGAACTGTCGAGCGAGGTCGCGGGCAGGGTGGTCTGGTGCGAAGGGATCGATCCGGGGCACATTTTTAAGCTGGGTGATAAGTTGGTGCAACTCGACACGGCCGATCTTGACCGGCGGATCGCGGAGACGGAGCGGAATTTCCAGAGCGGGAAGGCACGCGCCCATTTGATTTTGGAAAATAATCCGGAGCGGAAAGTAGCCGAAGAGATGCTGGCGAACGCGCGGCGGCTCCGTGATCGCGGTGATGCCTCCGACGAGCAGGTGCGTGGATATGAACGGGCGCTCGCGGCCATTGAGACACGTTTGAAGGTGACCGAGTTTGACGATAAAAAAGCTGAGGTGGATTTTCGCGCGGCCATGGAAGAGATGCAGTTGCAGCGTGAGAAAATGACGATTCGAGCGCCCGCGGATGGCACGATCGAAGGCGCGCTCACGTGGCAGGGGGCATTGATCAACGCGGGGAAGGTGGTGGGTACTTGGTATTCGAATACGCGGGTGGTGACGGTGAAAATCAGTGAGGAGAGCTTTGGAAAGGTGAAGTTGGGGCAACCAGCCCGCCTTCGGTTGCTCACTTTTGGGTCGCAGAACTTTGAGGCGGTGGTTTCTAAATTGCACCCGTCGGCGGATGACGCGCAGCGCTTCACGGTGTTTCTTGATGTGAAAGTGGTGGCGGGGCAGCTCTTTCCGAATAGCACGGGTGAGGCGACAATCACGGTGGATCAGCGGCCCGATCAAATTATGATCCGCCGGCGGGCGTTGGTGGATAATGACAAAGTGTACATCGTCGCGGGCGGACGCATCCAGCTGCGCCGAGTTGAGGTGGGTTATGTTGCCCTGAATGTGGTGGAAGTGCGCAAGGGGCTCGAGGTGGGTGAATGGCTGGTGGTCGATCGGCTGGACGAATTCAGAGATGGTCAACGGGTGCGGTCCGAGGTGATCCCGTGACGATCGCGGAGGTGTGCCGATTTATCGTGTCGTCCTGATGTCACCGAATCTTCGCATCGCTTTTCGCTTTTTGACCGCCAAGAAGCGGGCCATGTTCATGAGCCTTTCATGCACGGTCCTCGGCGTGGGTTTGTTTATCGTGACGCAGGCGACGACGAGTGGATTCGAAAGATTTTTCACCAAGACGATCTTGGGAATTAACGGAGCGGTGCGGATCGAGGATAAAATTCAAGATACGATGCGGAGCATGGCGGCGGCGGGAGCGAGCGACTCGTATTTTGCGCAGCGTGAAGGGGTGAAGTATATTGAGGGCGTGGAGGAGGCTCTGCTTATCGCGGAGGCCGTCCGCGAGTTTGCGAACGTCCGCGGGGTATCTGCGGTGGTGCGTGGCAACGTCCAAATTACGTCAGCCTTGAAGACGGAAGATGCGCAGATTTTCGGGATCAAAATAGAAGATCATGTTCGGGTGTCGGATCTCGCCGAGCAGATTACGCGAGGGAAGCTGGACGATTTCCGTGATTCACCGAGTGGGGCGTTGTTGGGTCGAGTCTTGGCAGACCGCTTGCAGCTCGTGGTGGGCGATTCGTTTGTGCTCACGAGCCGCGGACAGTCGCGGCGGGTGCACGTCGCGGCGATTTACGAGACGGGTTATCGCGAGGTGGATAAATCGAATATTTATCTGCAAATCGGTGAGGCGCGGTCGCTGCTCAGGAGGCCGGCCGGGGCGACGTTTTTACAGGTGAGTTTGTTTGATCCGAGTCGAGCTCCGCAAGACGCGGCGAAAATGGAGCAAGTGCTGGGCCACGGGGCGAAACCGTGGCAGGAACGTGAAAAAACGTGGTTGGCGGTATTTCGCGCGTTGCGTGTTTCCACCATGATTACGGTCTCGGTTTTCACTCTCATCGCGAGTCTCGCCATGTTTAATACGCTTGCCATGATCGTGCTTGAGAAAACCAAAGACATCGCGATCTTGCGTTCGATGGGTTACGAGCGTCGCGATATTACCCAGATTTTTTTGTGGCAGGCGGGCATCGTGCTCGCGATCGGAGCGATGGCCGGGGCGCTTTTGGGTGCGGGGGTCACTTGGTTAGTCGGGCAGGTGCCTCTGCCGATCAACGGCATCTTCAAGACGGACCGCTTTATCGTCACGTGGGACCCAAACCATTACCTTGCCGCGATTGCGACGGCGGTGGTCATGGTGATGGTGGCAAGTTTGATTCCAGCGAGACGGGCCGCGCGTCTTGAGCCGGGCGACATCGTTCGCGGCACGGCCCAATGAGTCTCGCCCCATCTTCAATCGCCGGTGAACTCGCGCTGCGGTGCACGGGGCTGCATCGCCACTTGGGGCAGGGCGAGGGCCGGGTGCACGTGCTGAAGGGCGTTTCCTTTGAGGCCCGCCGTGGTCAGGTTTACGCGATCGTCGGGCCCTCGGGTTGCGGCAAGAGCACGTTGCTCTACCTGCTCGGCCTGCTCGATCAACCGGATCAAGGTCAGATCGAGATCAATGGGAAGCTCATGTCCAATCATGACGATGTTGCGCGCACCGCGGCTCGCGGCGAGCACATCGGGTTCGTTTTCCAGTTTCACTTCCTGATGTTGGAATTTACGGCGCTGGAAAATGTCATGATGCCAATGCGCAAATTGGGTCGACTCCCGCAGGCGGCGATGACCGCGCGGGCCCACGATCTCCTTGAAGCTGTGGGCCTCGGCACCAAGACGCATCGTCTCGGGACGCAGCTCTCGGGGGGTGAGCAGCAGCGGGTGGCGGTGGCCCGGGCGCTCGCCAACCAGCCAGCGATCTTGCTGGCCGATGAGCCGACGGGCAACCTCGACGCGAAAAACTCGGGGGTTGTTTTTGATTTGCTGACGCGCCTAGCGAAAGAGCAGGGTCAGGCCATCGTGCTGGTGACGCACAACGCGGAAATTGCCCAGCGCTGCGATTTCACCCGGCCGATGCGTGATGGCCTTTTCATTTGAAGGCGGCACCGGCGTTGTGCGACAATAAGGAGCCGTCACTTGGCTTGGTGGATGGACTAATTTCCGCCTCTCGAAAAATTCCGATGGAAATTTTGGTTTACAAGGGAAACCTCGCCCCCTTGTTTCCAACGCGATTCTGGCCATTCTCATCTCTCTCCCTTGAATCCATCCTCATCGCGAAAACAATTTTTTGGCAAGTTGCTTGGAGCCGCTGCTGCGACCTGCGTGCCGGCAGGATTGGTGGCGAAACCCATTTCCGCCGTTGCCACCGGGGTTGATGTTTTGAGGTTCGCGCGTCCGCCAGTACTTCGCCGCGATGCCCGCGCAATTGCCCGGCGGGACGATATTTAACCGGTGCGATCCTGAGCTCCCCCCTCGCCCATGTCGAAACTCTTTCCGAAATCGGCTAACAGCCTCCCGTTCCAGATACTCATCTATTTGGGCCTGGTGGTGGGGATCGCGACTGCTGGCGTCACCTATTACATGACGCCGAAGTACACTCGGGTGGGCTATGCGCCGGTGCAACCGGTCCCGTTTAGCCACGCGAAGCATGTCCAGGAAGTGGGGCTTGATTGCCGATACTGCCATTCGAACGTAGATAAGTCGGCGCACTCCAACGTACCGACGGCGCAGACTTGCATGAATTGCCACTCGGTGATCAAGGCAAACAGCCCGCTGCTCGCCCCCATCCGAGAGAGCTACGAAAAGGGCACGGCCGTTCCCTGGGTTTGGATTCACCACACGCCCGACCACGCGTACTTCAACCATGCGGTGCACGTTAATCGGGGTGTTTCGTGTGTGGAGTGTCATGGCAAGGTCAATGAGATGGATGTGGTGACGCACTCGCAGCCGCTGAGTATGGGTTTCTGTATCGAGTGTCATCGGAACCCCGAACTCCGGCTGCGCGATCCGAAGGACGTGTACAATCTTGATTCTAAGCGCCTCGCTGATCAAGGCGCCGCGGGTTTGAAAACGGCTGAGAATTTTGTGCACGACTGGAAAGTTAAACCTCCACAGAGCTGCTCCGGCTGCCATCGATGAAACGTAAATTTGAACACCCCGCTCCTCCGGAGTCTGAGCAGCTGACCGGTCCCAAGTACTGGCGCAGCTTGGATGAGTTGTCCGGCAGCCCCGGCTTCAAGGCCCAGATGGCCCGGGAGTTTCCTGATGGCGCCGACAATCTTGATGGGGTCGATCGCCGGCACTTCATGAAGATTATGGCAGCCTCCTTTGCCTTGGGCGGGGTTGGCTTGGCCGGGTGTCGGCGACCGGAGAAATTTATTCTTCCCTATGGCAAATCAGTCGAAGGCGTGATCCCGGGCTTGCCCGCTTATTATGCCACAGCGATGCCGGTGCGGAAATGGGCGTTGCCGTTATTAGCTGAGACTCATCAAGGGCGTCCGACGAAGGTCGAGGGTAACCCCTCCTACGCGCCGCACGGCGGTGCGGCCTCGCTCGCGGCGCAAGCCTCTATTTTGGATCTTTACGATCCCGATCGGGCGACGGCGCACACCAAGGGCAGCGCGATTTTGAAGCGCGAGCAAGTCGATCAACTTCTCGCGAAGATCGCGGCGACGTACACGGCTTCCCAAGGGGTCGGATTGGCGTTTTTAGCGGAGGAATCTTCGTCGCCCACTCGGCGGCGATTAGTGGCTGCGTTGCAGGCGAAGTTTCCCCGCGCGGTCTGGTCGGAGTACGAACCGGTGGTGGATGAACCTCCGGTGGCGGCGGCTCAGGCGGTCTTCGGATCGGCGGTTAAGCCCCTCTACGATTTTGCGAAGGCCAAGCGGATTGTCTCCATCGAAGCCGATTTTTTACAGGCGGAGGCAGGCAGTCTCTACTACGCGCGCGGTTTTTCTAAAGGCCGTCGGGTGACGAAAAAGTCGGACCCGATGAATCGTTTGTACGTGGCGGAGAGCGGTCTGTCTCTGACCGGAAGCATGGCGGACCATCGCCTTCGTTTAGCCTCGGCTCATGCGTTGGCGTTGGCGGCGAAACTCGCTGCGGCTGTTTATCCAGAGGCGGCGCAGACACTGGAACCCGTTTTTCAGGGGTTGACCGTGACCCAAAAGTGGGTTGACGAGTGCGCGGCTGATTTGCTCGCGCATCGTGGCGAATCCGTGGTGATCGCGGGGGCGCACCTTCCGGCTGAAGTCCACGCAATCGTTTACGGGATCAACGCGGTCATCGGGGCTATCGGGGAAACCGTTAAGTTTATACCGGCGGAAGTCACGGCGGGGGTAGTTTCGATTGGCGCGCTCGCGAAGGCAGTGAAAAGCGGTAGCGTAAAGACACTGTTCGTCTTGGGTGGGAATCCCGTTTACAACGCGCCGGCAGACTTGGATTGGTCGAGCCTGCAGAAGACCGTTAAAGAAGTCGTTCGGCTTGGTTATCACGTGGACGAGACCTCGATGGCGGATGCCGCGAGCACCACGCATTTGGCGCGGTCCCATTATCTGGAGTCGTGGGGTGACGCGCGTGCCGTCGACGGCACGGTGTTGCCGATCCAGCCGATGATTTTACCGCTGTTTGGCGGCCTGACGGAGATTGAGATTCTCGCGCAGTTGTTGGGAATGCCTAGCTCGGATGGTTATGCGTTAGTTGCCGCTACGATGGCCGGACTCAGCGGCCCCAGCGGCAATCAAGAGAAAGTCATTGCGCGTTTTCTTCACGATGGGGTCCTCGCAGGATCAGCTTATGCCCCGGTCGATGTGCGCTTTAATGTGAACGGGGTGCGCGAGCTTTTGAGAGGTGCCAAGCCTTTGGCGGTGCTGAGTGCCGCCAACTTGGAGGTCCGGTTTGTGACGGACGCCAAGATGGATGACGGTCGCTATGCAAATAATGGCTGGCTGCAGGAATGTCCGGATCCGATCACGAAGATATCGTGGGATAATGCGATTTTAGTAAGTCCAAAAATGGGTAAGCTGCTGGGGATTGATCCGAAGGGTTCGTTGATCCAAGTGGCGAGGAAGGAGGAAGCGGATTTCACGATGGGTAAGGAGAATGCCCGCGTGTTTGAGCTTTCGGTGGGTAGCAGGAAGATCCGTGGCCCCGTGCACATCCAACCGGGCCTCGCTAATTTTACGGTGATTGTGCCAGTTGGTTATGGTCGCGGGTTGAAGCATTTCCACGTGGGGAAGGACGCCGGCTTTAATGCCTACCCGCTGCGGACGACCGATTCCCTGCACTTCGTGGCGGGTGCCAAGTTAGGGGACACGGGCCAGCGCATGTTGTTGGCGAACACCCAAGAGCATTGGTCGATGGAGGGGCGCGATATCGTGCGCGAGGCGAATTACGAAGGGGCGAATAGTTATCAGGACGATTCGAGTTTTGTTAACCGGATTGGGATGGAAGCCCACGCGCCGAGCAACTTGGGAGAAGTCGGTGAGAAAATGACCCCGCAAGAGCGGGCGACCAAGATTCCCCGCGGAAATTCGCTCTACTCGACCCCGCAGTTTGGACGGAAGGAAGATGGCTACCACCAGTGGGGCATGTCGATCGACCTCAACACTTGCATCGGCTGCAACGCCTGCGTCGTGGCCTGCCAAGCGGAAAATAATATCCCGATTGTCGGTAAGGACCAAGTAATGCGTGGGCGTGAGATGCACTGGATTCGGATCGATCGCTACTATTCAACCGGCGACATTGATGCCGAGGCCTTTGGTGGTGCAGGTAACAAGCAGTTGCCGGGTGACTCTGATGATCCTTCGGCCCCGGTGCAGGTCTCCCTGCAGCCGATGACCTGCGTGCACTGCGAGTTGGCACCGTGCGAGGTCGTTTGCCCGGTTAATGCAACTATTCACGATGAGGAAGGCCTCAATGTGATGGCTTATAATCGTTGTATTGGTACTCGGTACTGCGCCAATAATTGCCCCTACAAGGTTCGGCGTTTTAACTTCTTCGATTGGAATCAACGTTCTTTAGATAGCCTTTACTTGGGTCAATTGGCTGATTTTGGGATGCCGGAATTGGTTAAGTTGGCAAAGAACCCGGAGGTTACGGTGAGAATGCGCGGCGTGATGGAGAAGTGCACGTATTGTGTGCAACGTATTCAGAATGGGAAAATCCAGCACAAGGTGAAGATGGCCAAGGCGGGTACGCCTGGAAACGTTCACGTGCCGGATGGGGTGATTAAGACAGCTTGTGAGCAGACGTGCCCGGTGGATGCAATCGTCTTTGGTAACATCCTCGATGAGCAGAGCGCGGTCGTAAAGGCGAAGGCTCGGGATCAAGACTATGCGGTCTTGGGTTATCTCAATATTCGTCCCCGCACCACATACTCCGGTAAGTTACGGAATCCTAACCCGAAGATGCCCGATTATCAGTCTTTGCCGATGAGTCGCGTGGAATATGCTAAGAAAAATGAGCCGCAAACACATGGCGCGCCGCACGGTCACGATGCCCACGGCAGTCCGGCGCCGAAGGCTGGGAGCGACGCTCCGAAGAAGTCGTCACCAGGTCATAGTGCGCGGGAAGCCTTTAAGGAATTGGGAGGAATGAGCTAATGGCCCACGCCGTTGATCACGCCGTCCCGACGCCAGCCATCCTTCGGGAGGTCAATCCCGCGGTCTTACCTCGCGCGGTCCTCGTTGAAAACAATCGGAGTTTTTCGTGGATCACGGAAAAAATCTGCGGGATTATCGAAGCCAAGACGCCTACTTGGTGGTGGGTGTGTTTCAGTTTGGCGTGTTTCGTCGCGTCCTTCACGGTCGCGGGTATCATTTACCTTGTCGCGACTGGCGTGGGAGTCTGGGGCCACGCCAATCCCGTCAACTGGGCTTGGGATATCGTCAATTTCGTCTTTTGGATTGGTATTGGTCATGCCGGAACTTTGATTTCTGCGATTCTCTGTCTTCTCCGCCAGAAGTGGCGGACCTCGATTAATCGCGCGGCGGAGGCCATGACGATTTTTGCCGTCGTCTGTGCGGGTATCTTCCCTGTTTTCCATGTCGGTCGAGTCTGGTACGCGTGGTATCTCTTTCCGATTCCTAATTCGAATGTCATCTGGCAGAACTTCCGTTCGCCTCTTGAGTGGGATGTCTTCGCGGTTTCGACTTACGGCACGGTTTCGGTCCTCTTTTGGTATATTGGTTTGCTCCCTGACTTGGCGGTTCTGCGCGATCGTTTTTTCGCCGCGGGGAACACGTTTCGTTCGTTCCTTTACGGGTTGTTCGCCTTGGGCTGGCGCGGTTCGAATCGGCATTGGAGCAACTACGAGATGGCCTACCTGATTCTTGCAGGTATCTCGACGCCGCTCGTCTTGTCGGTCCATACGATCGTTTCATTCGACTTCGCGGTTTCTTTGCTCCCGGGCTGGCATACCACAATTTTCCCCCCGTACTTCGTCGCCGGTGCAATTTTTTCAGGTTTCGGCATGGTGCTAACGCTCATGCTGCCGTTGCGGGCAATTTATGGGCTGCAGGATTTGATTACGCAGTACCACATCGATTGCATGTGCAAGATCACTTTGGCGACCGGTACGATCGTTGGTTATGCTTATGGGATGGAGTTTTTCATCGCTTGGTATAGCACCAACCCGTACGAAGGATTCGCCTTTGTGAACCGAGCTTTCGGTCATTACGCGTGGGCCTACTGGGTAATGATTTCCTGCAATGTAATCACTCCTCAGTTTTTTTGGTTCAAGTCTGTTCGTGAAAATACTTCATTAGTCTGGATTCTGTCGATTTTTGTTAACGTCGGTATGTGGTTCGAGCGCTTCGTGATTATTGTCACCTCTTTGGCCCGAGATTTTCTTCCCTCCAGCTGGGGTTACTATAGCCCTTCGATCGTCGAGATTTTTACCTTTTTCGGAACTTTTGGGGTGTTTTCTGTGCTCTTTCTCCTCTTTATCCGCTTCCTCCCGGTTATGCCGATGGCGGAGCTTAAAGCGGTTCTCCCGCAGGCCGATGTTCATGGCGGACGTGGTCTTAACGATAAACACTAAACGACCATGGCTGCAAATTCATACGGCCTGATCGCCACGTTCGAAACCGTCCCTGAGCTGTATCATGCGGCGGAGCAGGTGCGCGACGCGGGGTATCGGAACTGGGACTGTATTACACCTTTTCCCGTCCACGGACTGGATAAAGCGATGGGTCTGAAGCGATCGATTGTCCCGCGGATTTCCCTCGCGGGTGGCATCACCGGTTTTATCACCGGCATGAGCATGATTTGGTGGACCGGCGCGGTTGATTACACGCTGATCGTTGGCGGCAAGCCGCTCTTCAGTCCGATGTTTGCCTTCCCGGTCAGCTACGAGCTCACGATTCTCTTCACCGCTTTCGCGACGATCCTTGGTATGTTTTTCGTTAACGGTTTGCCGATGCATTACCACCCGGTTCTGAAATACGATCAGATTCGTCGCGGTATGGATGATACCTTCTTCATCGTGATCGAGGCGAGTGATCCGCGTTTCAACTTAGCCAATACCAAGTCCCTCCTTGCGAAGGCCGGCGGTAAGGCGATCACTGAGCTGGAGCCCTGAGCATGCGTCACGTCTACCTCGCCACCTTCTTTGTCGTTGCCTTGGTCCTTTCGGTTTTTGGACTCCGCGGCACAGTATTTACCTCGCCGCCGATGGATGTTTTCCCGGAGTGGCTATTCCCTAGCATGAAGTACCAGCCCAAGTTTCGCCCACAGGCGGAAACAACTTTCTTTGCTGATGGGCGCGCCGATCGATTGCCTCCCCCGCACACGGTGCGAGCGGATCTGGCGCTGCGGGAAGACGACCACCGCTATTTGGGTAAATCGGCCGCTGGCGGTTTTTCTGCGGGTCTGCCTGAGGGGCTTTCGGTTGACCGCAAACTGATCGAAATTGGCCGTGATCGTTATCAAATTTACTGCGCGCCTTGCCACGGGGCTTTGGGCGATGGCAACGGTATCACCAAACGTTATGGGATGGGGGCGACCGCGACCTACCACGACGCGCGACTCCGCACCATGGCGGACGGGGAGATCTTCAACACGATTACGAACGGTAAAAACACGATGTTGGCCTACGCAGACAAACTGGTTCCCGACGAGCGTTGGGCCGTGGTCTTGTATATTCGCGCGTTGCAACGTGCGCAGCA
This sequence comes from Opitutus sp. GAS368, assembly GCA_945903465.1. Lineage (GTDB taxonomy): Bacteria > Verrucomicrobiota > Verrucomicrobiia > Opitutales > Opitutaceae > ER46. The sequence continues at coordinate 19,587 of CAMDOF010000058.1, read as the reverse complement.
GGCCACCGCTGCCGATGTCACCGACGCGGCGGCGCGTAAAACTCTCGGCCTCCCATGAGCTCCCACGCTATTTCCGCTTCTGTCACGGCCCACCCGGGCGATTCATCAACCGCGACGGTGGCCACGAAAGCCCTGCGCTTGGGTCTGGCTGGGCTTGTGGTCACTGCGCTGGGCTTGCTGGTCTCAGGTGCGGCGAAGGTCGCCATGGCTTATTTGGTGGGCATCACCTTCTGGACGGCGATCACTATCGGCATGATGCTTTTGGTCCTGATCCATCATATTGTTGATGCTTCCTGGTCCGCGGTAATTCGGAGGCAATTCGAGCATGGTCTCGCGGCGTTCAAGTGGTTGGCGGTTCTTTTTGTTCCTTTAGTGCTCGCATCAATTTTTTATCAGAAAGATCTGATTTGGCCTTGGATGGACTCCGCTCATCTGATCCATGGCGGGCACTCGGTTGGCCACGATCCGCTTTACGTCAAGAAGTCTGGCTTCCTTAATACCACGGCCTTTATGATCGGGACCTTTGGATCATTCCTCCTTTGGATGTGGGTTTCGGCTCGTTTGCGGAAGGCTTCGTTTTCCCAAGATCTCGATGGCGACCTGCGGTGGACGTTTATGAATCGGAAGACCGCGGCGTTTGGGCTGCCGATCGCGGCGTTCTCCTTGACCGCCATAGCGATTTTCTGGGTCAAGTCACTTGAGTACCACTGGTTTTCGACAATGTATGGGGTTTGGTTTTTTGCCAATTGCATCCGCGGAGCGCTGGCGGTCGGAATCTTATTGATGATTTGGCTTTGGAATCGGGGTGATTACAAAGGGATCCTCAATACCAATCATTTTTACTCGATCGGGATGTTAGCCTTCGCCTTCACGGTCTTTTGGGCCTATATCACTTTTTCTCAGTATTTTTTGATCTGGAATGCCAATGTGCCAGAGGAGACCTTTTGGTATAATCTGCGCGAGTTGAACCACGATGGTTCCACCAATCAATGGTGGTATGTCGGCCTGGTGATTTTGTTCGGACATTTCTTCGTGCCTTTCTTTTATCTCCTCTCGTATAAGCACAAGGTCGTCCACTCCAAGGTTAAGCCGATTATGATTTGGATTTTGGCGATCATCCTCGTTGATCTTTGTTACAATATTCTCCCCGCGCTTAAAGATGATCACGGCGACTCGTTGCCGTTCCTTTCGTTTCACCTCCTGTGGGTGATCACCTCGGTAGCAGGTGTTGGCGGGATTTGGTTTTGGGCTTACCTGACGAGTTTTCCTCAGACGAAACTTATCCCAATTCGCGACCCGCGGATCGGAGAAAGCCTCACCTATCATGAGTGATTCTGCCGCCCGACCGGCGCGTCCGGTCTCACTGTTCACGATTGTATTCCTTTTCGCGATATTCGGGGCTTTTTTCCTCGTCATCCGGTGGGTTTACATTCCGGCGGCTCGTTCGACGGTGAATGCGCCGGCGGAAAATCTCCCCAAGGAGCTCGCGTGGCGGGCCGATTCGATCGCCCGTCGAAACACCTTGGTGGAGGCTCGCGCGGCCGAGTTGGCGCAAGCCTCGCGCTACGGGTGGGTGGATCAGAAAGCCGGGGTGGTCCAGCTGCCGATCGATCGGGCGATGGAGCTAACGGTTCAGCAGTACGGGGTAAAAAAATAACCACGGCATTCGCCAAATCTATTTTGTAATGACTACTGCATCGACCCACGCCGCTTCGGCTGAAGTCACACCGATCGATCGCCAAGCGCGAGGTCCGTTGTTGTTACTCCTCGTGCTGGGGGTACTTTGGCTGGTGCCGAGCGGGATTTTCGCGCTCTTAGCGTCGGTGCAACTGCATTCGCCGCAGTTTTTGACGGATTGTGCGTGGTTGACGCACGGCCGCTTGGAAGCTCTGCAGGAGACGGCCTTTCTCTATGGTTGGGCGGCCAACGTGGGTTTGGCGATTGCTCTTTGGGTGCTTGCCCGTTTGGGCGGTTACCCGCTGCGGGCTCTCAATTGGACCGTCGCGGGGGCGATTTTTTGGAACTTAGGGCTTGTCGGTGGTTTGGTGGGGATCGCGACGGGCGATATGACCACGTTCTCCTTTTTTCAACTCCCCCGCTATGTGCAACCCTTGATGGTTCTTGCTTATGCGGCGATGGCGATATCTGGCGTTCTCGCGTGGTCGGGGCGCCGCACGGACTCGACTTTCGCAGCCCATTGGTACGCGGTGGCGGCCTTGTTTCTTTTCCCTTGGATGTTTTTAGCGACTGAGGTTGTTTTGATCTGGCTGCCCGTGCGGGGCACCGTCCAGGCGATTGCCGCTGGTTGGTACGCCCAAGGCGTCTGGACTCTCTGGTTGGCGCCATTGGCTTTGGCGGGTTGTTATTATATCATTCCGAAGGTTTCCGGGCGAGTCTTGTCGAGTTATGAGTCGGCGCCACTTGGGTTTTGGTGTCTCCTTTCCGTCGGAGCGTGGACGGGTGGGCGTCATTTGATTGGTGGTCCCGTGCCAGCGTGGATTGCGACGATGGCGGTCGTGACGTCGGCGTTAATGCTGTTTCACTACTTGGTAGTGGCGCTTAATTTCCGAGGAGTGGCGAGCGCTCCAGGAACAGGAGCGACTTTTATCCGATTTGGAGTTTCGGCGTATCTGCTGGTGGGGTTGCTGGAGGTGCTCACGTCATTTCGGGCGGTGGCACTGCACACGCAGTTTACCTTTATTGCGACGGCGCAGACGCAACTCGGGTATTACGGAGCCATTTCGATGATGTTTTTTGGCGCTGTTTACTATCTGGTGCCTCGGCTCGCGGGTCGGGCTTGGTCTTCGGCTGGTTTGGTTGCCGGCCATCGCGGGCTCGTGATGCTCGGTGTGGTCGGCTCGGTCGCCGGGCTCGCTTTGGCGGGTTTTACGCAAGGAGCCGGTTTGCTCCAAGCGACGGTTTCCCAAGGAAGTATTTTTGAAGGAATGCGCCTTCCGCTCCTCCTGAACACCTGCGCCCAAGCGACCCTTTTGGTCGCTAATCTTCTCCTTGTGGTAAATCTCATTCGGACCATTGCAACCTGCTGTACGACCGTAGATGCGGCGGCAGGTCTCTTTCGCCCAGCGATGAATTTGGAGGCGCCTGCGTTATGAAAAACGGTCCGCTTTTTTTGTTAGGCCTTTTGGTCACCATTGCCATTTCCTTTGTGGGCGTTGTGATCGGCTCGCACGCTCAATTGGGTAATTTGGTTCCGTTCTATGATGATGCTGAAGGCCAGGCTTTTCCTCAGCGTCCAAGCGGGATTGCCGCCCGCGGACAGCTGGTTTATGGGGATCTCGGTTGTGCGTCGTGCCACACGCAGCAAGTGCGGCGGCCGGATTTTGGAAGTGATCAGGCGCGGGGATGGGGTGACCGTCAGAGCGTGGCTCGCGATTACATTCACCAATCGCGCCCTCAGTTGGGCGCGTCGCGCCTCGGCCCCGATTTGAAGAATTTCGGTGCGAGAAACCCGGTTGTAGCATCTGAGCTGGATATCCTCAATCTCTTGTTCTCAGGTTCGGCACGTCATCCGGCCTATCCGTTTCTCTTTGAAACGCGCAAGGTTGCGGGTGAGGTCTCCGCTGGAAGTTTTCTTCCTGCCGGCAAGACGCTCCAGTCGGGTTTTGAGTTGGTCGCGACGGAGCGAGGGCGCTCTTTGGCCGCGTATTTGCTGAGTTTGACGTCGGGTTATGATTATCCTGAGTCAAAGCCCGTGGTACTGTCAAAGAAAGTGGAGGGCGTCAAATGAGCTTCTTATCACCATCCGACCCGCGGGTCGATCAAGCGGCGGTGACCGATGAAAGCGTGATATCGGCGCACGAGAAGCTGCTCGGTGTGCAGCCCGACGAGAAGGGGCATTACCGGCTCGCGCCGCTCAACGTCCTGTTTTTTTTGAGCGGGTTGATTATGTTTGGGGGCACCTATCTTGGTCGTTATGCTGGTTATTTCGACCCGCGCGTTTACAACGAGAATGTGTTGCACGGCGGTGGGAGCGGCGAAGCGCCGGTGGCCATTGACCCGATAGCTCTGGGCAAGAAGTTGTTTAACAATGCCGCGTGTAACGCGTGTCATCAGGCGACTGGGCTCGGTCTGCCTGGCGCGATTCCTCCGCTAGTGAATTCCGATTGGGTGACGGGCTCGGACGAGAAACTTATCCGGATTCTTCTTCACGGTCTGCAGGGCCCGATCAAGGTAGCCGGCGTGGATTACAATTCGGCGATGCCCGCATTCGGCCGCGTGGCGGGTTCTGGTTTCAATTGGAGTGATGATAAGATTGCCGCGGTTTTGACGTACATTCGTCAAGAGTGGGGCAACCAAGCTTCGGGGGTTTCGGTAGAGAAAGTCACCGCGATCCACGCGAAAGAGGGTGACCACAAGCCTTGGACGGTGGTCGAACTGGAAAAGCTTCCTTAATTAGCTTAGGCTAATAGCCGTTAAAATTTGGACTCCAGCCGTGAGCAGGTGGCCCGGGCAACCTGAGAAGCCAAAGTTTATTAATTAGCAGGCATTGGGATTAGGCGGAAAGCAAAGGATCAGGCCGCGACCTGAGGGGGTGGTTTTTTCACGCAGTTGGTCGCGCTTTTTTTGGTGTTTGGATCGGAATGACGCGGGCGTTCGCGGACGCTTCTAAACGGTTTCGGCGCTGGTCCCTTTTACTTGAGGTCACACGCCTGTCGGCGCTTAGCCACTTGAAGGCGTTTATTATTCAATATTCGACTTTTTATGAATGCCAATTCCCCAAGAATTGATGCCAGTGGGCGTTCATTTTCTAAGTCCGACACGCTGCTAGGGACAGGATGGTGAGAGCCTGCATCGGAGCGGCCAGAGGGCCAAGACCGCGCGGTCACGAGAGGGCGGATGCGTGGATCGTCAGCCCGAAGCTACACCGAATGACCTGGAAAAAACCAATGCTTTGCCGTCTTGGCAGGAGGAACACGACCGAGCACAAGGCCAGCCTGGCGCAGTCCGGTTGGATCAGCGAAGGCTGTACAGTACCGCGGTTCCGGGCGCAGGCCCTGCTTGCCAGTGGACCCGTAAAGCCAAAGGCAAGACCGCCAAGGTCGCTCTTTCCGAAGAGCAATACGAGTGGCTCAACGCGGCGATTGCGAACTGGCGCACCGTACAAACGACGCTCCGCCAAATGCAACGCCTCAGCCGCCGGGTGCTCTTGACCACAACCCCGGATATCGAGCGTCGCCAGCCGCTAAGTAAGAAAGCTAGGGGCGCTAGCCGAAGCGCCATTCGGGTCTGAGTCAGGGTTTTTTACAAAGGCGTTTAACTGTGGGTAAACGCGGGCAGTTTGACAATTTTACCACCGGCCAAAGCCGACTGGTGGGCGCACAATCCGACGCAGGTCCAGTTGGCGGACTTGACGGCGTTGGGGTAACACTCACGGCCCTCGGTGAGGGCGGTGAGGAACTCGTGGGCGAGATGGGGGTGCGAGCCACCGTGTCCAGCGCCTTGAGTAAAGCTGAGGTGCGTCTTTTTCCCGAGATCGTAAACTCCCTTGGTGGTGAATTTGCGAATCGGAGAGGGGAGTCGTTTGGCGTAATCGGGCACGGTGATTTTTTGGGGAATTTTGTGCTCGGGCCGTTTCGCGGTGTGGAGGACGTGGGATTCACCCTCAATCAGCGACCACTCGAATGATTGTTTGGAGCCGTAAACATCGATGCTCTCGCGGTATTGGCGGGCGACGTCGAATAGCGAGCGAATGATCCGGGCGGTGACGTCGGAATCTTTAAGTTTAATGTGCGCGGTCTCGATCGCGAAAGAGGAACCGTAGTTTTTTGCGAGCTCTGGGCGGATCGTACCGGAACCGAAGCAGGAGACGTATTCGGCGGTGGCGTTGGTGAGCGCGAGCATCGGTCCGACGCAGTGGGTGGCGTACCACATGGGTGGGAGGCCGGGCCAGTAGTTGGGCCATCCGTCCATGTCTTGCTGGTGGCTGGCTTGTAGAAATTGGATTTTGCCGAGATCGCCGCGGTCGTAACGTTCCTTAACGTAGAGGTATTCACGGGCGTAAACAACGGTCTCCATCATCATGTAGCGGAGACCCGTTTTTTTGGTGAGGGCGACGATCTTTTTACAGTCGGCGATGGACGTGGCCATCGGAACGGTGCAGGCGACGTGCTTGCCGGCTTGGAGTGCCTTGATGGATTGAGCGGCGTGATCTGGGATGGGTGTGTTGATATGAACGGCGTCGATCTCGGGATCGCGGAGTAACTCGTCATAGTCGGTGTAGCCCTTGGGAATGCCAAAAGCTTCCTGCAGAGTCTTTAATTTCCGCGGGTCGCGTTGGCAGACGGCGACCAGATTCGCGTTGGGGTGGGCTTGATAGATCGGAATAAATTCGGCGCCGAAACCGAGACCGATGATCGCGATATTAATTTTTTTGGGCATAAAAAATGGGTAGCTGCAGCAGTGATTGACTAACCGAAGGGTCGGGGCGGGAGGGTGGCGAGTGGTTTATTTTAAGGTGAAGAGGAAGGCCTCGAGATCGGTAATTTCTTGCGGGCTGAAGATGTCGCCCATTGGAGGCATGGGGGAAATTTTAAATTGCTCGTAGCCTTTGGCGATCACTTTACTGGGCTCTAGCAGGCTCTCGTGAATGTAGGCGGGAGTGGCGCGGGAGGCAATCCCATCGAGCGCGGGACCGACCGAACTGCCTTGGCCTTTAAGTGCATGGCAGAGCACGCAGGCGGCGGGGTGGTTGCGGAAGAGTTGTTCGCCGCGTTGGGCATCGGCGGCAACCAGTTTGGTGATGTCCTCAAGCGGGATTAGTTCGGTCAAGCGGACGTCGTCGAAAAATGCATCGCCTCTGGCGACGTGGAGCACGTTAACGCTGGCTGAGATCCGGTCTTCGCTGTTGAACTCGATTTCAATTTCGGTCCAATCAGTGTCACGACGGCGAATCGTCTCGGTTTCGATGGCGGCTCCGTGCACGTTGAAACTTGCTTTGCCCTGGAGGGCGTGGGTTTTGACCCAGCCGGCGAGTCGATAGCGGGTATGTGGTTTAATGGATACGTCGGCATGGAGGCTGGTGTCGGCATCTCCGCGGCTGATACAGCGAACCGCCTGCCGGCCGCCGTGAAATTCCTTGGGGGCAGTGACGACCGTCCACGCGGCGGTTTCGTTGCCGGCGCGTCTACCGTAGTCGCGGCGCTGCCAACCGTCGGGCAAGCCATTGGCGCTGACGATCTCGAAGCCAGGATTAGGCAGGAGATTCACGCCCTCGCGGTAAAGGGACGCGCCGTGAATCTTCCCGAGCAGGCGAACCGCTTCTCTGAGCCATTCGTCTTTTTGGTTGGCGGGATTACGCACGATGCTGGCGACGACATTTTGGATTTGTTTGGTCGCGGGGAAAGCGGCGAGTTTCACGAAGGCGGCGAGCTTGGTGAGGGGATCGGTATCGCTGACCACGGCGGAGCTGAAGAGCAGGGCAAGGGCTCGCTCATCGGTACCGAGGGCCCGCGTCGCATTGCGGCGGACGGCTGAGTCGGCGTGAAGTAGTCCGGCCCGGTGAGTGGCGTCATCGAGTTGACCGAGACCGTGCAAGGTCCAGAGCGCATGAATCGCCTTGATCGGTGCGTCACCCGAGACAATTTTTTTGAGGGCGGGGGCGGCGTCTTGGCGGTCGCCTTCGACCAAGAGACGCTGGGCAGTGAGACGCCAGAATTGGCCGCCATCACCGAGGGCGGCGACGAGTTGTCCGGTAGAGGCGCCCTGGAGGGACTTTATCGCGGCCGGCTTGGCCTGATCCCACACGACGCGGTAAATCCGGCCGCGGCTATGATCGCGCAGGGGGTTTTCGTGCGCGCCGCCGACGCCGGTTTTGGCGGGGTAGCCGCCACGCTCGAGGCTCGGGGTGGGGTTGTGTTGGATAATGTAATTCTGCCAGTCCGAGAACCACACGGCACCGTCGGGGCCGACCTCGGCGAAGACTGGTGACATCCACTCATCGCTACTCGCCACCAAGTTGAAGCCGTCGTTGGCGACGTAACCGGCGCCGCTGCGCTGCACGTCCATTAACGCGATGTTCTTCATCGTTGGTTCGCAAATCATGGCCTTGCCTTGAAGACGAGCGGGCAGGCGATCTGAATAAATGAAGGCGCTGCCGGCGGCGGCGGTGTAGCCTCCCATGACGTCAACCTGCCGGAAGTTTGGAGTGATGGTGTGATTTTTTTCCTCGGTGTTGATCCGCTTGGCGGTCATGGCGCGGGTGCCCTTGGGTAAGATGGTGGCGGGAATTCCTCCAAAGAAGATCGGCGCGTTGTTGGCGGTGCCGCCGAATTGGTCACCGAATTCGTTAGCGCTTTGCCCCCAGGAATTATTGGTAAACTGGTGAAGGAATTCGAGAGCGGAACCATCGGCTTTGAAGCGGTAGGTACCCTGAGCGAATTGCTTCTCGACTCCGCCGACGGTGCCTTTGAAACCGGAATAGCCGACGCAGCCGTAAAGCCAATTATCATAGCCGTAATGGAGATTATTGGCTTGGGCGTGGGTGTCGTTCACGCCCCAGCCGGTCATGATTTCCGTGCGCACATCGGCGCGGTCATCGCCGTCGGTGTCTTTGAGGAAAAGAAAACGTGGAGGCTGGGCGACGACAATACCTCCCCGAGCGAAGGTGAACCCCGTGGGGATATTCAAGTGGTCGGCGAAGACGGTGAATTTATCTGCGCGGCCATCACCATCGGTATCTTCGCAGATCTTGATGCTATCGTGGCCGAGGCCATCCGGCTTGACCTCGTGCGGGTAGTCGCGGGTTTCGGCGATCCAGAGGCGCCCGCGTTCGTCCCAGGCCATGAAGATCGGCTTGGCGATGTCTGGCTCACCGGCGAATAATTCAAGGCGGAGATCTGGGGCGACTTGGGTGCGGGCTTGGCTCCCTTTGACGTCCAGGGGGAATTGAAAAGTGACGGGCTGAGCGCGTTTTTCATAGTTGGCAATGGTGGACCGAGCTTCGCGCTGTTCGGGTGGGCGTTCGGCCAGAAATTTTTCCCATTGGGCGACGCGCCGTGGGCCGGCGGCCGCGAGCAGTTTCGGTTTTGCGGCGACGGCGTAGTCGGCGGAGGTGGCCTCGCCGAGGGTAGCGGCCGCGAGAATCTTGGCGCCGGGAACTGCGGTGAGGAATTGGGCGAATGAGGAAGCGGGGGCGTCGAGTACGACGACATCAAATTTGGCGATGAACTCAGGGGTGGCGTCGGTGGCGGTGGCGAGATAGTCGAACCAGATCGCCTCCCGGCCGAGATCGCGCATAAGGGTGTGGCAGTTGAGGCGCGGAGCAGGGCCCTGGGAGCCAAGATAAAGCACGCGAATCGGACTGGCGGTGCAAGCAAGTGCGCAGAGAAAAAAGATAGGCAGGCGAGCGAAGGTCTTCATGGGGGGGGCGTGGTTAGCGGTGCAGCCGAGTCGGCAAAAAGGATATCAGAGAATACGTTGCAGCGACGATGAGAGTTAGCGTAAAAAAAATGAGTTTTTTCACCAAAGGGAAGGTTAAGCTTATCTTGGGGAGGCGGGAGATGCTGCGCTGGTGGAGGCGCGCGTCGCTTGAGAGCGAATCTCCGCTGGTTGCGAGTGGGATGAAAGGGTGCAGGAACGTCGCGCCTAATTTCAGGCGTTCAGACGGGAAGGCGATCCTAGCCGAACCGGCGGAGGGGATTGGGGGCGGGAATGTTCGTGATCTTGATCTGGGCCGAATCTAAGGCGAGCCGAGCATGGGTGCGGATTGCGGCGAGCCGTATTCGGCCGGCCCGAAATCGAAGTTTTTCCGTGACCGGAGGAAACCGGCAAAATTTTGCAGGTGAACGTTTCACCGAGCGACGGAACCGGTGTGGCTGCGAACCAGACCCCGTTCATTGTGGTGGGGGAAATATTCCTGCAAAAATTTATCGATCCGGGAGCCGGCGGCCCCTACGAAAAGGGCGACGAGCTCCCCAAATTTGAGGTGATTTATCGTCGGGAAGAGTGCGGACCCAGGCGCCAGAATTTCAAATAAAGTTTTTGCTGTTCGGCAGGTTCTTCGGAAACCAGCCAGCCTGCTCTCGGCTAAGCTGGCGTTGCCTTGCTGGCGCATCCGGGTAGGGCGCATCCGGGTAGGGCGCATCTGGGTAAAGCGCATCTGGGTGATGATACTGGGCGTCTCGTGGCGGCGTGAATTGTGCGGACGGCCGTGCCGCCGCGGAGGAGCGGTTTTCGACTTCGACGTTTTTGCCTGGCGGCATGGCCGGCCTCGCGAAGGGGAAATGAACAGGGTCGGGGTGGCGAGCCCCACGGCAGCAATTTTCATTGGACACGGCTGCGAGCATGCGCCGGTAGTTTTTGAACCATCGAGCGAGCGCGGATTTTCCGAGGATCGGCTTTGATGCCGATTAGCCGCGACCGGGTGGCGTCCGCGCCGATTGTCCGCATCGGCCAAGGGGAGGCTGTCTTCCGCCCGAAAGGAGGGCAGGGCGCGGGGGGGGCACGACCAAAGACGCCGAGCAATGAGATGTTTATTTTCTCGTTTGGCGCATGGCCGTGAGCGGCGGGCAGGCCTGTGGGGAGAAGCCGAAGTGAGTTGGTTGCGTAAAAGCGTTAAGGGATGGCCGATGGTCGACGGGGGCGGAGTCATCTTTGGAAACCAGTTGTCCGGCGATGAGTGGGCCGTCTGCGGGGTGGACAGAAGGTGCCTTGGGGTGAATCTAATCCGGTCGGGCGAACGTTGCCGCGGAGATTTCGAGGAGAGCGGGGTGGCGCGGCAACGTGGTCGCGTCGCTCTGGCGAGGGGTAGTGGCCGGCGTCAAAATGTGGCCTTCATGCCCAGTGACCAAAGGGAGCCGAAATCGGCGCGACCGCGGAGTTGGGCCTGGGCGGGGGTGCTGGGATTAGCGACCTCCGTGTCTTCGTAGACGGAGGTGACGTTGCGCAGGTTGGCAAACGCCGACCAGTGGCGGCGGAACTGAATTTCCGCGGCGACGTTAAGGTAGAGCCGCGAGGAGCTCCAGTTATAAGTATCAGGATCGATGCTGCGACCCTCAGCGATTTTGCCGAGCCGCAGCCGGCTGCGATAGTTCCAGTTGAGTCTCAGGTTAAACCGCTCGCGCGCGAGGCTTACCCCCCAGTTGGCGGCGCGGGGAGCATAACCTGCAAGATTGCTGGCGGCTTCGCCGGTTGCGTGCATGGCGCTGCCGTTAGCGAAGACTTGCACCCCGCGGGCCCAGGCGGGGAGGAACGTGAGCGCCTGTTTATAGGAGAAGTCGAACCCCTCGGTGCGGACCATGCTGGGAAGATTTTCCGTAGTGGCGACGTCGTAGGGATCGTAGGTCGCAGAATCTAGGCCATAAATAGCGAGAAACGCCGGCGTCGCATTGAACACGGTATTCCCAAAGAAATTTTCAAAGTCGCGGCGGAATACCCCGGCGGAAAACAAGCCGACCCCCTCAAAATAATACTCCAGCGTCGCTTTGGTGGTGCGAGCGCGCCACGCCTTAATGGTGGCGTTGTTTACGTTAATTCGATTCGTCGCGCTCGGGGCGGCCTCGACATTGGGCAGGGTTAACCCACCAGCGTATTGATTGAAATCGGGGCGCCCGATCGAGAAATAGTAAGCGCCGCGGGCGATGAGATTGTCGCGGACTTGGTAACTCGCATTGAGACTCGGGAAGAAGCGGAGATACTCTTTTTTCGAACGGAGGGCACGGTCGATGATAGTGCGTTTAGCGACTTCCAGTGGGAGGGTGGCAATGACCACGGGCTGACCGTTGGTTCCAAGAATCGCGCGCCCACTGCCGTCGCGCTGGAAATTTCGGGAGGCATCCGTGAGTGGGCCTTCGGCTTGGACGTTGGTTTGTTCTCCACGAATTCCTCCAGTCACTTTGACGCGGGATCCCCAAAGTTGCGCGTCACCTCGCAGGTAAAACGATGAGATGATCTCCTCCGCGTGCTTGGAAAGGTTGATGGCAGCGCGGTACCCGGCGTTTTCATCTGCGGTGATGAAAGTCGGTTGATTGCGGTGGAGATCGAGTAACTTGGCGTTGTCCACCCATTGGATGCTGGGAAATCCAAACGGCGCGACCCGCCGAGAGAAAATTTCGTCGAGCACCGCAGCGGCGCTGTCATCGTTGGCGACGGGTGTGAGGCTCGGTCGACCATCCGCGCCCACGAAATTATAGGGCGTGGTCAGGCCGCGCAAATCACGGAGGGAGCGGCGCTGGTCGAGACCGGCTTTCAACGCGAAAGGAATCCTCCAGGTGAAATTTCTTGTCAGATTAGCGAAGGCGGTGCGCTGAGTGTCGACTGAATCAGAGGCGACGGTATTCGCGGTCGACAGAGCGTAGTTGCTGATTTGGGTGTAATCAATGGGCTGGCCCGTGGCGCCGTCGGTGACCGTGATGAGCCCGGGACGCAGGTAGAAGATTTTGTCGAACGAAACGGTGACGCCCGTGCGCCGCGCCAGCGAGTTGCTGAAGAAACCTTTTGAGAGATCGTGAAAGTGGGTGTCCGCATAGGAATAGCCGACCCCGGCTTCGGTTTTCCAAACGGGACCGTTATGCCGGTAAGTCAGGCTTGGCATCAGAGACGAGCCCTCGCGCTGGCGTTCGCTGTTCGTCAGGCGGATCTCGCCTGCCCCAGCGAAGCCCCGCGTGTGCGTGAGTGAGAAATCGCCCGGGATCACGCGATTAACCAAAAAACCTAAAGAGTGGTTATGGAATTCAGCGCCGAAGGTTACGCGGTTAATGGAAAACGAGAGGCGGTCATGGAGACCGAGTTGGTAGTCAATGGTCCCGCCGAGCGAGGTGCGCGACTCGGTCCGAGGCCCGTCGAGCACGGTGAAGTCGGTTAAATAAGGGCGGTCGGGAGTCGTGTCGGGGAGCGTGGTTCCATTGGTGGGTGCGAACGCACCTCGCCAACTGGTGGCGACGGTGGCGGAGTTTTGGTATTGCTCGGTTGAGCTGCCGGAGAGGGTGAACCCGAAGCGCTGGCTGACAGGGACCACGTAGGAGAAATCGAATCCGGGGTAGACTTTGCGGGTGAGGGTGCTGTTCGCAGCTGGGGTTTTGTGGAAATCGCGGGCGTTGTCGCGCATGATAAAGAATGCGCTGCTGCTAAACGCGGGTTTCGAACGTTCGAAGGCGCTCTGCGTCACCATATTGGCAGAGCCGGCGAGGGCGGAGCCGGGGGATTCAGGTGTCGGCGTGTAGATCACTTCGATGCGGGACAGATTGTTCGTTGATACTGAATACAGTTCGACCGCCCGGGTGGTACTGGCTTGAGCGCTCGCGAGGCTGAAGCCATTTACGGTAACTGGAAAATAATTAGACGGCACGCCGTTCAAGCCGATCTGGCGCGGTTCGCCTGAGTTGAATTCCGCGGTGACACCGGGGAGAAATTTCATGATCTCGCCCACGTTGCCGTCGGCAATCGTGCCGAACTCGTCGGCGGCGACCACGGTGATGACATTAGGGGCGAAGCGCTGAGTGTTAATCGCGATCGCCGCGCCGGTCATCTCCCTTGTCATACCCACCACAAATGAATCGAGCTGGATGGGGCTGCCGATATCGCGGGCGCCTTGGAAGCTGGCGACGGTGAAATCGAGCCGAGTGATCCCGTGGGGAGCGACCGTGGCGGTCTGGAACTGCGGCACGATACCAGTGTGAAACACCTTTACTTGAACCGTGCCGGCAGGGACGCCGGCGAGTCGATAGAAACCCGTAGAGTCGGTGAAGCCCTCGAGAGGTTCACCCACGAGCGTGAGGCGGGCGGTGGCGACATAGTCACCGGTGGTCTGATTGATGACGTGGCCCTCGATCGTGCCGGTAGCGGCCGGCAGCGCTCGGATCGCCCCAGCGAAAAATAACGCTGTCATTGAAAATCCGATACAAATTTTTTTGCAGAAAGCTAGGATTTCGAGGCAGGGCATAACGGTGGGCGCGAAGAAAGATTTGAGGGAGGGCGGGCGGGCCGACGCAGGAAGGCGCGAGCGGTGGGGCGGGGCGATGAGAGCCGTAAGCGAAAGGCGGGGCGATGAACGCTTAAGCGGGAGTAACGTAACTAATGGCGGAGGGAGTGGGAGGCAATTCGCCTAATTCTGATTGCCGGGTTGATTTTTCGGGTTGAGGTCGATTGAATCCGCAATGCTGAGAATGCGGGGCCCCGCCAGTGCTCGTCGCCGCCAAGTGGCGTTGTTAATCGAGACATCGAACGCCTATGCGCGTGGCCTGCTGCAGGGCATTGTGCATTACATTCGTGAGCATCAGCCGTGGTCGTTTCACTTGATGGAGCAAGGGCGGGGGGATGATCCGCCGGCGTGGTTGGAGAATTGGCAGGGTGATGGTATTATCGCGCGCATCGAGACGCCGCGGATTGCGCGGGCGTTGGTGCGGGCGGGATTGCCGACGGTTGATGTGAGTGCGGCGCGACTCGTGCCGAGGATGCCTTGGGTGGAGACTGATGACGCGCAGATTGCGGGCCTTGCGGTGGATCATTTGTTGGAGCGTGGCTTCAAGCATCTCGGTTTTTGCGGGGATGCGCGTTTCAACTGGTCGTTATGGCGGGAGCAGCATTTTCGTGCGCGCGTGGGGGCGGCCGGCCAGACGTTTCATCTTTACGAGCCCGCGGTGGAGGCGACCAATCTCTCCGCGCAGGTGGGCGACCTGCGGCGTTGGGTGCAGTCGTTGCCGAAGCCGATCGGGATAATGGCGTGTTATGACATTCGTGGGCAGCAACTGCTCGACGCGTGTCGGAGTGCGGGGGTGGCCGTACCTGGGGAAGTGGCGGTCGTGGGGGTCGATAACGATACGCTCCTGTGCGAGTTGGCGTCCCCGCCGATGTCGAGCGTGATCCCGAACACCCATCGGACGGGTTACGAGGCCGCGGCGTTGCTGGATCGCATGATGCAGGGCAAGCGGGTGACGGCGGTAGCTCATCTGATTAGCCCGCTGGGAGTGGCGGCTCGGCAGTCGACCGAGGTGCTCGCGGTGGACGATCGCGAGGTGGCGAAAGCGATGCAGTTTATTCGGGAGCACGCGTGCGCGGGGATCAACGTCAGCGATCTTTTGCGGGCGGTACCTCTCTCGCGGCGAGTGCTTGAGCAGCGATTTCGGCGATGGCTGGGCCGGACCCCGCGCGAGGAGATTTTGCAGGTGCGGCTCGATCGGGTGCAGCAATTATTAGTCGAGACGGATTTACCTCTTTACCTGATTGCGGAGCGGACGGGCTTTGTGCACGTCGAGTATTTGAGTGTAGTTTTTAAGCGGGAAACGGGAAAAACGACGAGCGAATTTAGGGGTCGAGCCCGAGGCTTGGGACGCTCGAGTTAGCGGCGGATTCGGCACGTTTGTCCAGCAGGACGAAGGGCGGCGCGGGGTGGTCGGCGCGCTGGTCGGCGAGCGGGTGATTGATTATGCGCAGACTTTACGAGGTCGGAATTAGTGTTACGGTATTGGGTATGAAACTTGGATTCGGGCGTGCGGCGGGGTTCGGTCTGGCGATCAGCTTAAGTGCCGGGTGTTCGTCTTCTCAGATGAGTCGGATCGATCGCAATCGAGACATTTACGAGACGTGGCCCGTGGAGACTCGGCAGTCCGTGTTGGATGGCAAAGTGGATCCGGGGATGAATCAGGATATGGTCCGCGTCGCTTGGGGCGAGCCGAGTGAGGTGACGGTGTCTCCGGCTGGCGATGAGATCTGGGTGTATTCGAAAGGGGGCGACCCCGGCTCGGTGCATTATCCCGGTGGTAGCATGGGTGGCGGCGGTAGCGGGGGAGGCATTGGTATTAGCACGGGTCGCGGAGGTACGTCGATTGGCACGGTGGGTGGGATGGGTGTGGGTATCGGCAGCGGTTTGGGTGGTGGTGGGATCGGCGGTATTGGTGGGCTGGGCGGAATGGGGGGCGCGGGCTCGCCGATCGTGACTCGCCCAACGCCGCCGGATATCCGCGAGGTTGTTTTTAGAAAGGGAGTCGTGGTGCGGGCGGATAGCGGGAAGCCGTGATGCGGAACCGTGAAGAGCCGACCCGCGCCCGATGCCGGATGGGCGGACCGGAGTATTCAAGGCGAAGGAGCGGCGGTTGAGGTTCTGCGTCGGGCTATTTCCTGAAAGCGGCCGCCGTTTTCCGCAATGATGGCGCTGGTAATTGAATCATTTCTGGGCCAAGCGAGGTGCAAAATGGCAGGCTGGTTCCGACCTCCGCGTGCTGGTTCCGTCTCTGCGTTACAAAAGCAAAGGGGGGTGAATTAGGATTTTTTTTGGTACAAAGATTTTCCAAGCCGCGGAAAAAATTCAGTTCGGGAGGGCGGTATTTCTCGTTTCGTCTTCTCGTGATCACGGCGCACCGGTTGAAGCTGAGCGACCCGCGCAGCCAACGGATAATGGATGCTCCCTCGAAAAATCTTCCTGCTGGTAAAATTTTACCACCCAAATTCCTGAAGCAGGATTCGCGGCGTCCCCCGGCTCCAGGGATCAATTTCCACTGAAGACCCGTACTTCGATGGATCGGCAGAAGCGGCCCCAAGGGGAAAAGATTCATTAAGCCTTCATCGCAAGGGCGCGCGAAATTGGGCAAAGATTGCTAATGATCCAAGCATCACGCCCCCGTTTAATCTCGAGGACCACACCTCAGCCGGAGCCGCCCAAACCGCCGCCCAAAAACCAGAGATGCGGGGACCCCTGCCACCATCAGTCGAAGAAAAGCAGCCTCCGCCTTCGGCCAATCGCCCAGCGCAAAATACAATTGTGCGCACGTGCGCACAATTGGTCTTCCCCCATTTTAACTCCCCGCCCAACCGTCCCGCCCTCCTTTTCCCTATTCGCGGTCCCGCCCCCCCGCCGTCGCACCTTGAGCGTCAGGCACGCCACTACTCGAGAAACCACCGTACCCGTCGAGGCTCCATTCCCAGAGGTTGCCGCGCATATCGGGTGGAAGGGAGCGGGTTCTGTCGCGCTCCAGTTACTATCAAAGCCCCGCGCCCGAGCCGGCGGCGAATCTGCGCTTGATGAGGGAAATCGACGACGCGTCTATCACGTATCCGTTTTTCGGTTCTAGGCAGATGACGCGCTGGCTGCGACGCGAGGGCCACGACGTGAATCGCAAGCGCGGGCAACGGCTGGTGCGGTTGCTGGGCTTGGAGGCGATTTACCAGAAGCCAAACTTGTCGCGCACTAGCCGGCCAACGGATCTATCCGTATCTGCTGAGCAACCTGGCGGTGACGCGGCCAAATCAGGTCTGGGCGACGGACGTCACTTAAATTCCGGTGCAGGGTGGCCACGTGTATCGCTGCGGAATCCTCGACTGCCACAGCCACTTCGGGCTCGCGTGGGAACTGTCGAACACGCTCAACGCGAGTTTCTGTGTGCGCGCCGTGCAGCGGGCCATCGCGCGGTACGGACCATTGGAAGTCTTCAACACCGACCAAGGGTGCCAGTTCACGTCGGCCGAGTTTACGGCACCCTTGCTGGCCCTCGGATTGAAGCTGTTGATGGACGGCAAGGGCCGTTGCCTCGACAACGTCTTCGTCGAGCGGCTCTGGCGGACGGTGAAATACGAGGAGGTTCATTTAAAGTGCTTGGTGTCGATGGTCGCCGCGCACTCGCAATGGGACCGGTTCTTCTGTTTCCGCAACGAGCGCCGGCCGCACTCCTCCCTCGCCGAAGCCACGCCGAGAGAAACCTATCGCGCGACGATACCGCTCGCCGTCAATCAGTGACCACGCGCCCAAAAATAAAATCCAAGGTGTCTCTGGCTCTCACGCGCTGCTCACCTCTTCCCTCCCAAATCAGAGCGGGGGCGCCCGCTAATATATCTATTCTTTGAATACAAAAATGGAGGGGGATCTGCGCGCCCCAAACCCCTCTGTTTTCTCATTGTCCTCCTTTCCTAATCCATAACTAACTTTCACTTCCCACCTGTCCAACCGACCGGGCCCACTTCGAATAATTAAAACTAAAAGGAGAAATAAATCATGGACGGAATCACAGTTCCGAAAGCACATGTGCAGCCGCTGGCAATCATGAGAGTCAAACTGGGTGATTTTGTACCAGTCGGTGTAGGGCCCAAGGGAATAGATTGATTGTCAATGTTCTCTCCGCGGTGCTCACCTCAGAAAAAGTGAACGCTGCTCTGGCCACTGATGATGCGGCCGACTGGGCAACCATCAGCGAGGATGGTCTGGTCGCCTTGGATGTGCGTTTTACGCTCAAGACCGATGACGGTGCATTCATCTATGTCGAATACCAGGGTCGTGGCGAAATGGCTACCGGCACCATTGCGGTCGCCCCCACGTTTCAAACGGGAAGCGAAAAATACAAGTGGTTGAACCGGGTCCAAGCGGTTAGCGCCGGAAACGTAAACCTGGAAACGGGCGATCTCGTCTATCAGCTGTATGAAGTAAACGTTTCCGTCTGATTGAGGTTACCAAAAAAAATATCATGAACGCTCTCCGCCTGCTGTTTCTTGTTATTGCCGCGATGATCTCCATCGGAATCTGGCTGACGGGATATCGTAACGTTCACTGGTTCCTCTATGTTCCCGCCGTCGCGATGCTCTCTGCCGGCCTCACTGGCTTTTGCCCCGAGCTCGTTTTTTTAAAGAAGCTCGGTTTCAAAGACTGAGGTGAGCAGCCGTATCACCCGCCGGCTGCCCCGGCGGTCCCTGCATCTTTAACCCCAGCCAAGAAAGGAGATCCATGAAAATTACTTCCCTCCCCAGTCTCCTCTGCGGGCTGGCCCTCACCGGCCCCAGCGCGACGCAAGATGCGCCCATGTTTCTATACGACGGCCTCGGCGGTCACACCTACAAGGTCACCACCGAGTCGCAAGAGGCCCAAAAATATTTTGATCAAGGTCTGCGCTTTCTCTTCGGTTTCAATCACGGCGCGGCCATCCGGTCGTTCCAGCAAGCCGCGCACCTCGCCCCGGATTTCGCCATGGCGCCTTGGGGCGTCGCGTTGGCCAACGGCCCGCACATCAATTTCCCGATGGTGCCGCCACCCGCAGCCGAACTGGCTTGGAAGGAACTCGGCCTCGCGCAGGAGGCTGCCCATAAAAATGCTACGCCAGTCGAGCGCGCATTGATCAACACGCTGGGCAAGCGCTACGCCAATCCCCAAACGGCCGACCGCACTCCCCTCGACCAAGGCTACGCCAACGCAATGCGCGAGGTCTGGAAACAATTCCCTCTGGATGCGAATGTCGGTGTTCTTTTCGCCGAGTCCATGATGGGCCTGAGTCCGTGGAATCAGTGGACGCCCGAGGGCCAGCCGCAACCCGGCACCGAGGAAATTATCGCGACGCTCGCTGCCGTGCTGAAACTCGACCTCCAGTATCCGTTCGCCAACCACCTCTACATCCACGCCCTCGAAGCGTCGCCGCATCCGGAGCGGGCCGCAGCTGCCGCGGACCGCCTGCTCTCATTACAACCAGGCCTCGCCCACAATGTCCACATGCCGTCGCACATCTACATTTGTGTAGCTTCGGCAAGCTTGCGGAAGGTGAAAAAATCTCGGCCGCCCGCGGGCGGGGCGACCGGGGCACCGCGTCTCGAGACGAGGTCACGCCGGCTGGCCGGGCGGATCGTGGTCGGGCGCGGAGGTGGTTTCCGGCTTCGGATAAT
>CAMDOF010000057.1 GCA_945903465.1 Opitutus sp. GAS368 | reverse complement strand
GCCGGGCGGAATCTTCCAGATCCCGCGGTAGCAGAGTTAATATATACGGCCATTCCTTCTCGTCGTGCAGCGACGGCGGTGCTTCCATGCCACGAAAACCATCGCAAAAGGCGAAAAAAGGCAATTCCTTATTTTAACGCCTATGCCCCTTGAACCCCGCCCCCCCCGCAAAGCCAGTTTCCATCAATAATATAATAGCTTCGGGCACGGGGCCGACCGCGGGCGCGTGACGTTCTCCGGCCGCTTTCCCGGCGACGCACAGCGGTCGCGAGCGAACGCCAGCCTGGCAAATTTACGTAACCTTGCGAAAGAATCGCCCAACCCTCCTCACTCGCGTTGCCGATGTCGTCCGACGTTATCATCCGGACGAAGACCCAACACCTTCGGCTGATCAGGCCCCCGCGATCGTTTTTTCGGCGTCCCCTGATTTCGCCCCCTCGAACCGCATGACTCCCCAAACTAGCCCACACCCCGCAATACCGCCATCGGCTTGGCTGCTCGCGTTTTTACTGCAAGCGAGCGCGGTTGTCGCCGTTGCTCAAGTCGCGCCTGCACCCGGTAAATCCGAGTCGAAACCCGCTGCCGCCAGCGATCGCACGGCCAGCAACCGCGACGCCACCAAATCCACGTTCAGCCCGCCGGCCGAGGAGACCACCGTTCTCTCGCCCTTCGAAGTCGTCGCGGAGTCGCGGGGATATTTTTCGGCCAACACGATGTCAGGCACGCGCCTGAATTCGAGAATCGAAGATCTCGGCATGTCGATCAGCGTGGTGACGAAGGAACAGATGGCCGACTTCGCCCTTCTGGATATCAACGATATTTTCAACTACGAAGCCAGCACCGAGGGGACCGGAAATTATTCCGCGCGATCCTTCGATCAAAACGGATTCGAGACTGATGCCGTGCAGCTCACGCCCGAAAGCGCGAACCGGATTCGCGGCCTTAATTCAGCCAATATCAGCTTCGGAAACTTCGAGACCAGCGGCGCCATCCCGCTCGACCCGCTCAATATTGATGCGATCGAAATCAGTCGCGGGCCCAACTCCAGCCTTTTCGGACTCGGCACCGGCGGCGGCACGGTAAATTCGGTGCCTTCCTCCGCAAATCTCGCGCGCGACCGCTCGGAGGTTTCCCTCCGCGGCGACCATATCGGCGGTTACCGTTCGACGCTCGACCTGAATCGGACGCTGAAACGCGGCGTCCTCGCCGTGCGCGGCAGCGCGGCCTTTCAGCACGACGCCTTCACCCAAAAGCCGAGCGGAACGGACACGGTCCGGCTGAATGGCATGGTCAAGTTTCGTCCGTACCCGACCACGACGCTCACGGCGTCGGTCTCCTCCTATCGCGCCCACGGCACCCGACCCAACACCGGCACGCCGCCGGATGCGATCACGGGCTGGATACAGTCGGGGTCACCTACGTGGGATCCGGTGACGCGCACGGTCAAAATCGGCGGACGGACGATCGGCACGTTTTCCGGGGTGCCGCCGTATTTCGCACAGCGCTCCTCCGGCTCGCTCTCGCAGTTCTACATTGATCAGGGCGGGATCGCTTATTGGGGCAGCTCGCGCACGACGACGTTGACCAATCCGCTGACGGCGAGCGGCACCGGCGCCCTGATGCTCGCGCTGGCCGACCCGAATGGCTTTCTCGCCTCGCAGCCGCTCTTCACGACGCAGTCCGTGCTGAACAGCAAAGCTTACTACGACTGGACCTCGATCAATCTCGCGGCGGCGAATCGGTTCGAAACGAAAGCGCTGACGTCGACGGTGCTCTTCGAGCAGCTGTTTTTAGAAAACCAAACTCACCGTCTGGGCATACAACTCGGTTGGTTTCGCGAAAGGACCGGGGATTTGAAACGCATTCCTCTGAGCGAGCCCCGGCTCGCTGGTGCGAACGGCCGCAATCAACCGCTGCAAGTCGACGTCAACGAGAGGTTCTTCGATGGCTCGCCGAATCCGTTTTTTCTCCGCCCATTCATCACTTCGGGCAGTCCCGGATCACGCACGAGTGCGCTGAACCGCGACATCTACCGGGCGCAATTCGCCTATCGGCTCGATCTGCGCCAGCGGCCGGGCTGGGCGCGCTGGCTCGGGATGCACGATGTGTCAGGGTATTATGAATACAAGGAAATCAACACCAAGCTGCGCGTCTACAGCGACGCCTTGGTCTCGAGCCACCCCTGGCTCGGGCTCGGTGTCGCGCGGGGCAGCAACAACAGCGCGCTGGGCGGACTGCCGGCTGGTTCGCCCGTCAGCATCGGGTTCTATAATTTTTATCTGGGCGACGGTCAGGGCTACAAAGTCCAGTATGGGTCCACGCCCTACGACCTCGGAACCTATGACATCCGCGTCGGCAATCCCACCACTGGGTTCGTCACCGAGCGGGCGACTTTGGGCAGTGCCGCGATCAATCTGACCAACACCGGCGTCAGGGAGGAATATAAGGCGCCCGGCGCCATCCTCCAGAGCCATTGGTTAAAAGGCCGGCTGGTTACGACGTTTGGTTGGCGGGAAGACGCGCGCTACCGGAAGGTCAAGGCACCGCTGCGCCTGTTGAGCGACGGCGCGACGATCGATCCGTCATCCGATGTGTTCCCGGCTGACGATTGGCTGGTCGGCCAAGGCAACACCACCACGGCCGGCGCGGTCGTGAAGGCGACCTCGTGGCTCAACCTCTATGCTAACAAGTCAAACAGTTTTACCCCGGCTGCGCTCGCCCAAAACGTAAATCTCAAGACGATTCCCGATCCGCGCGGCCAGGGTCACGACTACGGCGTCATGTTGAATCTGCTAAAGAACCGGCTGTTCGTGCGCGTAAATCAGTACCAAACCGAGCAGGAGAGCCGGTCCGGCTCCAGCAGTACCCTGGCCAACCGGCTCTTCACACTCGACCTGCAGCCCGGCGGCTCCCGGCTCCGCGAAGTCGCGACCACGTGGATCACTCAACAGGCCACCGCGAGCGGCCAGAAGCTCAGCACGGCGCAATTCAACGACCGCCTCGCGACCGTGATGAAGGCACCGCTCGAATACGTGACACTCGAGTGGCCCTTGACGATTCCGCTGAGCGGCATGGATCGCGTGCAGAGCCGCGGCACCGAGGTGGAACTGAATTACAACCCGACCGGCGATTGGACGATCAAGCTCAACGCCGTCCAGCAGGAGACGATCAACCAGAGCCTCTCGTCGGAAACTTGGAAGTTCTACGAGGATCGACTCGCGGTGTGGCAGTCGCTCATTGATCCGTTCACCGGCCGGCCTTGGTTCACGTCGACCTACAATAATTCGGAAGCGTCGGCCGACACCCTGGCACGCAGCATGACCGCGATTTCGACCGCGCGGGCGCTCGAGGGCAAGAGTCTGCCGCAAGTCCGCAAGTACCGGCTGAATTTCCTCACCAGTTTCAAGCTCCGCGCCATAACCGACCAGCGCCACTTGAAACGCATCAGCGTCGGCGGCGC
This sequence comes from Opitutus sp. GAS368, assembly GCA_945903465.1. Lineage (GTDB taxonomy): Bacteria > Verrucomicrobiota > Verrucomicrobiia > Opitutales > Opitutaceae > ER46. The sequence goes on along the minus strand of CAMDOF010000057.1, from coordinate 37,077 downwards.
CGTGCGCTGGGAGGACAAGGGAGCGATTGGCTTCTACGGCGTGCAGACCCTGCCAGCGATCATCACGCAGCTCGATGTGAACCGCCCCGTCTACGACCAGAGCCATGCCTACATCGATCTCAACGCGAACTATCGTACCCGAATCTTCCGCGATCGCGTCGGCCTGCTGCTCCAGTGCAACGCGCGCAATTTAACCGAGGGCGGGCGGCTCCAGCCCATCGCGGCTAACCCCGACGGTTCGCCCAATGCGTTTCGGATCATCGAGTCGCGCCGCTACCTCTTCACCGCGACATTCGAGCTGTGAATTTTGCGCTCTGGCGACTGACTCCCATGGGAAATCCTTTCTTGTTCAGCTGCCGCCGAATCACGCTGGCATCGCTCGCCTTGGGTACCGGCTGCTCCGGCTTCGCCCTCTTCGCGGCCCAGCCGACGCCCGGCGCCCGGACGGTGGACGAGATCGATCAAGCGCTAAAACGCACCTGGACCCGGCAAGATTATCTCGAAGCCTATGCGCGCCAGCACGAGCTCGGCGACTGGCGGGTGCGCATGGAAAAATCCAAAGGCCCCGCGACCCTCGAGCACGGCATCCTCGAGTTGGCGGCACCGGCGGCGGCGCTCTACTGGGAGACGAAGGATCCGAAGTATGTTCCACCCGTGCGCGCGATGCTGCGAACGGAAGCGACGCGCGAACCGAGCCGGGGCGTGTTCGCCTTGCCGCATGTCGTCCGCCTGTATGATAAAATAAAAGACGCACCGGAGTTGACGGCAGAAGACCGCAAAGTGATCGAGAGCTGCATCGCCCGTTACGCAGACTTGGCGCTCAAGCGGGAAATGGGCGCGGCGATGAATCGCGGCCTGGTCAACCTACTTGGGCTCGCCTACGCCTGCCGCGTGCTGCCCCGGCACCCGAGCCGGCCGATCTGGCAAAAGGCACACGAGCAGGCTTTTGCCACGGATGTGCTGCGTCTGCAGGATACCAACGAAGATTCCACGAACTACAATATGCTGTGGTTCATGGTGCTCGTGGACTACGTGCACGTTAGCGGGCTCGATGAAGCGACGTTCTACGCGAATCCGAACATCAAAGGGGCCTTCGAGCGGTCGCTCCAGCAGATCAGCCCGCTGGGGAACATCCCTCAGTATGGCGACGCCAACTGGGGCATTGGGTTTTCTCCCGGCAGCTTCGAGCGGGCGGCGAGCGTCTACCAGGACGGGCGTTTCAAATGGGCGGCCCAGCGCGGCGCAAATTTCTACCGACTTCTGCCCGGCCTCGACCAGCGGATGGCGCGCCCCCATTACGGGCTGATCAGCGATTGGACGGACGACTCCATCCGAGCAGTGCCGCCCGAGGCACGCTCTTATTATAGTCAGCGCCGCTACGGGCGGGACTTCCCCGACAAGCTGGTTTTGCGCAGCGGATTCGGTCGCGACGACAGTTACCTGTTGATGAATTTGTTCGACGGCGGCGGCCACGGCGCGGCCGACGGCTCGGCCATTGTCAGCCTCATCGATCGCTACTCGGTGCTCCTGTGCGGGAGCAACTACGACGAGAACGAAGAGCGTAACCAGAATCTGGTGCTGCTGCGCGGCAAAGATGAATCATTCCCGTTCATCGGCAAGGAGCCCACGTTTCCGCTGGACCAATGGCGGCGCGCAACGATCGCGCTGCGCGAAGCGAACACGTCCATCGGAGGCATCACTCCGGATCTGGCGAAGATCACTGAAATCGGCCTGCGGATCGATCCGCCCGTCGGGGCGCTGTTGATCGACGATGTCCGGCTCGTCGGCCACAAGGGCGCGCGGGTGCTGGCCGATTTCGAAAACGGCCTCGACGGTTGGACGGGCGAACTGAGCGCCGACAGCCGGCAGGGCCGCCACTCGGTGCAGCTCAAGGGTGCGTTGACCATGCCGTTTGGTTTGCGCACTCCGCTGGATTTGTCGGCTTACGATTCGTTGGAGTTCTGGTGGAAGATCAAGGGCGGCGCTACAGCGTCCTCTCGAGCCAACGTGCACGTTGTGCTGAATAGCGGCGAGCACACGAACCGCTGGCATTGGGATTTTCTAGCCACGTCCCGGGCATCCCGGGTTTCCGTGCTGAAGGACTTTCACCACGCGCACGTCGCCTCCGTCGATCTCCAGGTGAACGACTACTTGGGCGGGCGAAACCGGCAGACGCGCGACATCGTGATGCTGCCCGGTCGCGTGGTGCTGGTCCGCGATTCGTTTCGCTTCGGCGCCGCTCAGGAGTGTCAGGTGGGCCCGCTCTGGCACGTGCAGAACGTGCTCGAGCACGGCGAAAATTGGTTTCAAACGTCGCAGACGCAGATCGGCGGCGCGGTCCATGGCCGTCCCGATCCGAATTCATGGCAGAACGTTCCCCGCAATCTTCTCGTCTATTTTCTGTCGCAACCCGACTTGACGGTTGGCACGGCCGAGAACCCGAACCCTCATTCGGCGCGGCCCACGTGTTTGTTTCAAAAATGGAGCAACGCGGCCGCAGAGGGCGACACGCGCACGTTCAACACCCTGCTTTTTCCCAACGACCCCGGAACCGCCGGGGCCACGATCGTCCGTGACGTGAAGATCCTCAGCGCCGACAATCACGCCACGGTGCTGCGGCTGGGCGCAGATCTGATCGTGGTGAATCCAGCGGGCACGCTGCTGCGCGCCGCGACGCTTGAAACCGATTTCCGCTTTCTCGTAGTGAAGAACATCGACAGTGCCCGGCCGTATATCGCGGGTCTCCAAGGCAAGGTGCTGCAGTGGGAGGGGAAGCGGCTTCATCAAGGTGACGCTACCGCCGATGTCGAAAAGTGACCTGTCACTGTGGCCATACGAAGATTGCGCCGCAGAATGAATTGCAAATTCGGAACGCTGATTGAACTGAAATGAAACCCTCTTTGGTGCGCGCGTGCTCCCGGGAGTGTGGCTGATTTCCGCCACGATAGCCAAACGCGACGGGCCTGATCCCCGGAGAACTCGATCCTCAAATGCTGCGCCAAGGGTCAACCCGCACCTTCCCCTGTGCACTCCGTTCGCACCACCACGCGCACCACTCGCCACCCCAGGTCCGGAGAAAATATCCTCGGCGGCATTCTAGTTCCCGAGCAGAACCTCCGGCTTCGGTTGGACGGATCCTCGCCGGCCAGGACGCCCGCAACCACACCCGACGCGTGTAGCCGTCGCCTCACGCCCTCCCCCGATTTCTCGGAATCTTTTTCCTTTCACGGTCGTTCCCAGTCGCGGCGGCCGTCGCCGAGCCGGGCTATCCCGTCAACCTGCCGGCAAGGCAGCTCGTGACCTCGGAGCCGGATTTTATACCGTTCGCACGGCAGGTGGCCGCCGATGCGGACTCCGCACTTAGCCACCAGCCGCCGCCGGAAATGGCGCGACTCAATCGCCTCCTCCGCATCCGCCTGCACCTCGCGCTGCACTTTGGCGACGATGCCGCGGCGCTCGATGCCGCGGCGCGCATCCGCGAGTTGCCGACTGAACCTAGCGAGCGCGCCCACGCGGGCCTCACGAAGCGCGCACGCGTCGCTGCCCGGCACGACGCGCAGGCCTTCGAGCGCAAGTTCACGCGGCTGCTCGGGGACCTGCCCAGGGACGTCGCCGTGCGCGTAAATCCAGTTTCCTATCCATAAAAAAATAGATCCAACCGTTCAGCCCAACGCTTAACCAATGGGATTTTTCAGGAATATAATATGGCCAAGTGGTCGCGCGCCCGAGAACTTCGCACTGTCCGTCTACTCGCACTGACCCGACCAACCCCTTCCCTGTCATGAACCGTTCCCCTTGTTTTCGCGTGCGTACGCTGGCGTCGGCGCTTTCCCTGGCCCTGACTTTCTCGTCCGCCTTTTCTCAGCCCGCGACAAGCGGCGTGATCGAGGGCCGTGTCTTCAACGAGACGAGCGGTAGCTATCTGCAGAACGCGCGCGTCACGCTCGATAATTCCAACCGCGACACGTTCACAGATCAGTTCGGATTCTACCGGCTCGCGAATATCCAGGCCGGCACCGCGCGGATAAAAGTTTTCTACACGGGCCTCCCCGAGCAGGAGGCGACCTTGAACGTGACGGCCGGCGCACGCGTCGAACGGAATTTCACCCTCGGCAAAGGCGAGCGCTCTTCGCAGGACATCGAGGCCGTCAAGCTCGACGCCTTCGTTGTCGCCAGCTCGCGCGATATGACCGCCTCTTCCGTCGCGATCAACGAGCAGCGCTTCGCCTCGACGATCAAGTCGGTCATGTCGACCGACGTTTTTGGCGACATTGCCGACGGCAACGTGGCCGACTTCGCCAAGTTTCTTCCCGGTGTCACCGTCGACGGCAACCAGGGCATCTCGGTCGGAGGCGTGCCCTATCACGCGACGCCGGTGATGGTGGATGGCTTCGCCCTCGCGAGTGCCGCCGCGCGCGTTGAGACCCGCGCCGTGGATCTCCAGCAGATTTCAATCAACAACATGTCGCGCCTTGAGATCTCCCGCGGGCAGAATCCTGACACGCCCGCCAACGCGATCGGTGGCACCGTGAATCTTGTGCCGCGGAGCGCATTTGAGCAGGGCCGATCGAGTTACGTGGCCAAGGGCTACCTTAACTTCAGCGACCAGTCGTTTCAGGGCTACATCATCTACAAGAAGCGCCCCAACTGGGAAGTGAGCGCCACCGTGCCTTGGACGAAGAATTTCGGTTTCTCGCTCAACGCGTCGCGTCTCGTCACTGACGCCGGCACGCAAGGCGTCGCGACTTCGTGGGTACCGTCCGTGCAGGCGGTAAACGCCAACTATCCCCAGCCGCCGTTCAGCGCCCCGTATCTAGGGCTTTTCGAGTATTACGCCTACCCGCGCGAATTCACGCGGCCCACCGTCGGCTTCACGGCCGACTGGCGTTTCGCCCGCAACGACGTCGTCACGGTCGGCATGCAATACTCGGATTATATTGAGGACACGCAGATGCGCGACCGTTTCATCTTCAACATCGGTCGTGTCACGGCCCAGAGCCCGACGTTCACGCAAGGCGCGGCCGGCGCCGGGTTCATCCAGGCCAACCACGATTGGAGCGACAAGGCCGGCACAACCTACATGCCCACCATCAAATGGCGGCACAGCGGCCCAGTCTGGACCTGGGAAGCGCGCGGCGCCTACTCCCACGCCACCAGCCGCACCTTCGACATCGATCGCGGCACGTTTCAGAATGGAAATTCCTTTCTGCGCAATGTCACGATTCGCTTCGACGGCGTCGGCTACTACGGCCCGGAAAAAATCACGGTGACCAACGCCGCCGGCACCGCCGTCGATCCTTACAAGATCAGCAATTATCTGTTGGAGAACGACGCCTCCAGTATCACCGCCGTGCAAGACGAGAAGCGCAGCTTCCAGGCCTACCTCATGCGCGATTTCCGGATGGACGTTCCGCTCAAAACCAAACTCGGCATCGACGTAACCGCGACGACGCGCGATCACGCGCGCTGGGTGGAAAACTACAATTACCTCGGTGCCGACCAACGGGCGCAAACCGCCGACGATAACGCCGGCCAGTGGGCCGACGCCGCCTACAGCGCGCGCGGCCCCGGCTGGGCGCCCGTCACGCGCGATGGCCTGAGCGGCGAGGCACTCTGGGCCACGTTCAAGGCGCATCCGGAATATTTTAGCCGCCCCGAAAACACCGTCGCGGCCAACTGGCGCACCAACGTCAGCGCCGGCAAGCGCATCACCGAGGCCATCTACGCGCCCTATTTGCGCTTCGATGCCAATCGCCTCCTCGGAGGTCGCCTGAATCTCGTTGGCGGATTTCGCTACGAACGCACCGAGACCAGCGGCAACGGCCCGCTCATCAACCCAAGCCTGATCTACCAGCGTAATTCTGCCGGCCAAATCATGCGCAACGCGACCGGCCAGCCCGTCGCGATCGCCACGCTGGCCAGCCTCGCGGGCACGCAACTCGCCTACGTCTATCGCGGCGCGAAAGCCGATCGCACCTTTGGCGATCTTTTTCCGAGCCTCAACGCCACCTACAACATCGCGCAAAACTTGGTCGGCCGCCTCTCCTTTGCCCGCTCGATCGCGCGGCCCGATTTCAGTTTTATCCTGCCCGGCGCCAACATCCCCGACGAGACCGCCGCCACCCGCGAGATCATCCTGCAAAATCCCGCGCTCAAGCCCTGGAAGGCCGACAGCTACGGCGCCTCGCTCGAATATTATTTCAGCGAACCCTCCGACGGCGTCGTCTCTGCGCGGTGGTTCACGCGCGAGATTCAGGATTTCTGGGGCAGCATCAACAAACCCATCACCGAGGAGTTGCTCGATTTCTACGGCCTCGATCCCGCCGTCTACGGCCCGGCGCGCGGGTACACCGTCACCACTTCTGACAACGTCGGCAAGGCGAGCATCACCGGCACCGAGTTAGAATACCGCCAGAATCTGAACTTTCTTCCGCCGAGGGCGCGCGGTTTTAATATTTTCGCCAACATCACGCTGCAGCACCTGAGCGGCAATCCCGCCGCCAACTTCACCGGCTTCATCGAGAAAACCTACAACTACGGCGCCGCCTTCAACCGCTCGCGATTCACGATCCGGCTCAACGTTAACAACCGCGGCCGCGAGCGACTCGCACTCTTCTCCGGCGTCGGCGCCGAACCGGCGACCTACAACTACCGCCCGCCCGCGAAATTCATGGACGGCAACCTCGAGTATCGTATCACTAAACACCTCGCCGTCTACGGCACCGCACGCAATCTCCTCAACGACTACCGCCCCGATGAGCGCTACGGCCCCTCTGCTCCCGCTTACTCGCGCCTCCGCACGCTCAGCGATCAGCGTCGGCAGTTTACGTTCGGTGTCCGCGGAAATTTTTAATATGCCCGCTTTTTCCCGTCGTGATTTTCTGCGCGTCACCGCTGGTGCCGCTGCGTGTGCTGCCGTCGACTCGCGCGCGGCGCTGGGCGCCGCCGAGGTCAAGCCGGCGCCCTTCAAGCTGCGCCACGTGCTTTCGACCAACCAATATGGCTGCCTGCCCGTCGCCGACATCGTGCCCGAGATGCACCGCGCCGGCTGCGCGGCCCTCGACCTCTGGGCCGGCCGCTGGGGCAACACGCGCGAGCAGGTCGACGCGATGGGCCACGAAAAATTCGCCGAACTCCTCCAGCGCCACCGTGCGAAGGTCGGCACCTACACCTGCATGGACCCCGGCTTCGCCAAGTGTGAGCCGCACCTGCGCGCGATGCTCAAGTTTGGTGGCGACACGATCGTTGCCGGGTTTCCCGGCGCCCCTGGCGCCAAGGATCTGCGCGGCGACGATCTCCGCCGCGGCATCCGCGCCTCCGCCGAAAAATTGAAACCGATTATCGCCGTTGCCGGGGAACTCGGCGCGAAGCTCGCGATCGAGAATCACCTCAACGGGTTCCTCGAGCCGCCCGAGGGCATGTTGATGCTTATGGAGGAAATCAAGGAGCGCCATGTCGGCATCGCCTTCGCGCCGTTTCACCTCCCGCAGGACCCCGTGCTCCTCGGCAAACTCGTCGGCGATCTCGGCGAGCGCATCCTCTATTTCTACGCGTGGCAGCGCGGCGATGGCAGCGGCGACCTCCCCGTCGACGTGCAAAAACGGCAACTTCCCGGCGTCGGCCCGCTCGATTTCAAGCCCATGCTCGCCGCACTCAAGCGCCACACGTTCGCGGGCTGGACCTCCATCTTCATGCACCCGACGCCGCGCGGCAGCCCGTTGCACCCGACGGTGCCCGCCGTCACGGACCAACTCAACCTCGCGCGGGCCTACCTCGAGCGCACCCTTGCCGAAGTCTGAAAGGCGAACCATGCAGCGGTTGAGCGCTCAATGCGGTCTGTTGCTGATCGTCGCGATCTCGGGCGTGGCGCGAGCGCATCCGGTCGTGGCAGCGTTTGAGCGCTTCTATGCGCAAGGCGCCGCGGACACCGCAACCGAAGGCGGCCTGCTGCTCTTGAGCGAACTAATTCTACTTTGTTAAACATTTTCCTTACGCTTGCCGGCGATTCTTTGCCGTTCTACTCTGTTGAGATGCATAACAGGAAGGAGCGGCAGCGGGCTCCCGTCGAGCCGTCGCCGCTCTGTCTGATTCGCGCAGCGCAGACGGCGGCGTTAAGTTTGCCGAAGACCGGCGTCGTGGCGGCGATCGATGTCGGGGTGGAAGACGCGCACTTTCCCAACAAAAAGCCGATCGGCGAACGGCTCGCGGGCCTCGCCTTCGCGGATGTTTACGACCGGCCGGGACTCGTCCGCAGCCCTGAATAGCAGAGCAGCGAGTTTCTCGCCGACGGCAAAGTACGGATCGCATGGCGCCACGCGACCGGACTGCAAACCGCGGAGGGCGATGAGGTCCGTGGATTTGCGATCCGCGGTGCCCGTGGCCCGTGGGTCTGGGCCGGCGCGAAGGTCAACGGCGAGACCGTGGTCGTTTGGAGCGAGGAGGTGAAGCCACCCGCCGCCGTCCGCGACGCGTGGGCGAGGAATCCCGTGATTTCGCTTGTGCACGCCGCGCGGTTGCCGCTCCGGCCGTTTCGCACCGACGTGCAAAGTCCAGAGGAGGCGAATGGCTTCGTTGCGCGAATTCCCGTGCGCTTGGGTAAGGACGTGGCGTGGTTATCCTAACGAATCGCCGTGGTTGAGAAATGATTTCGCGCCGCTTCGCTCCTCGCAGGAACCAAGACCGGCTTGATCCGTGGCCCCACCGTCCCATGAATGAACGATTGATCCCGATCGTCAGTCGGCTTTTTTCCGCCGCGATGTTGAAAAACAGCTGTCTAAAAAATTTCCGCTATGAAATCTCGACGCGTTCCCGTTGCTCTTTTTCTCCTCGCAGCGACGCTCCCCGCGCAGGCCCAGGTGGCGCGGTCCGACCCCGCACTGCAACCGGTGCCCGCGATCGCCGATCCGGGTTCTGGGTATAAAGTGGAGCAGCGGCTTTTTCAGGGCATTCCTGGTTTGGCCCGCGCTCCTCGCGGCCGATTATGGGCCACCTGGTATGGCGGCGGCGCCGACGAAGGCCCCGACAACTACGTGATGCTCGCAACGAGCGCCGACAACGGCCGCACGTGGTCGCAGATTGTGCGCGTGATCGATCCGCCCGGCTTGCTGCGCACCTACGATCCCGGGCTGTGGCTCGATCCGCAGGGGAAACTGTGGTGGTTTTACATGCAGTCTTACGGATTTTGGGACGGGCGCGCCGGCGTATGGGCGGTCACGACGGACGAGCCCGACAAGGCCGCACCACGCTGGACCGAGCCGCGGCGGCTGGTGGACGGCATCATGATGAACAAGCCGACGGTGCTGAAGAACGGCGACTGGCTCTTTCCCGTTTCCATCTGGGCGGACGCGCCCGCGAAAACCCTGCCGCCGACCGATCGCAAGTACGTGCCGCCGGAACAGTGGCATTGGGACGTGGCGAACGTCGGCGCGCACGTCTATCGCTCGCGCGATCGCGGCACGAGCTTTGAGTATCTCGCGAAAGTACGAACCGCGGAGCCTTCGCCGGATGAACACATGTTCGTGGAGCGCAAGGACGGTAGTCTCGCGATGTTCATCCGCCACCGCGGTGGTATCGCCGAAAGCGCCTCGCGCGACGGCGGCCGCACGTGGACCGCTCCGCAGCAATCGGGAATCCCGCACGCGATTTCCCGTTTCTTCATTCGGCGGCTGAAGTCCGGAAAACTTCTCCTCGTGAAACACCACAGCCCGGGGATCGATCCGGCGTGGATGCGGGGCGGGGCGACGCCGCAACCAAAACAGGGCCGCTCGAACCTCACGGCATTTTTGTCGGCGGACGATGGCGCCACCTGGACGGGCGGCCTGCTGATTGACGAACGCAACAACGTTTCCTACCCCGACGGCGACCAAGCGCCCGACGGCCGCATCTTCATTGTTTATGATTTCAACCGGAAGGCGGAACGTGAGATCCTCGTCGCGACATTTACCGAGGATGATATCGCCGCGGGCAAACTCGTGAGATCCGACTCCCGTCTGCGGATGCTCGTCAACGCCGCCGGTTCTCCAAAATGAAAACCAAACTTCTGCACACTGCTTTTTCGATCATGATTGCCCATCGCGTATTCGCGGCCGGGCCGAGTGACCCGCGCGCGATTACCCCACTCCCCCCGCCATCGCTCGACCTCGCACCCGGGCCGCACTCCTGGGCGCGTGTGCGCACGTGGCAGGGCATCCCGGGCATCGAGCGCGCGCCGGCCGCGCCCGGGCAAAAATCGCCGCCACGCGGCGCGAATGTTGACCGCTGCAAGGGCTACGCCGAGGGCTTCGAGCACTACGGCTAAACGCCGATTCGCGACACGCCGTTCACGCAGCACAGGGTGGTCGAGCGCCGCAATCGATCGTTGTGGATGCGGGCGCGCACGCGTTACGGGCTGGGGCAGGCGGTCTCGACAGACGCGGGACGGACATGGCGTGAATGGGACGAGCCCTTCACGAAATCCTTTAACGTCAACCCGCGTTTCCTCCGGCGAAAGCTGGCGTCCGGCAATCTGCTGCTGGTCGCGAACGACGATCCGAAAAAACGCGCCAACCTGACAGCGATGCTTTCGGCCGACGACGGCGCGGTGACTCGCGCCGTCGAACGTAAAGTGGATCCACTGCTGATCCACGCCGACGAAGCCGTGCGGGTGGTTCATCGCTTCCTTTGGGGCCGGCGCTGGTGGCGCCCTGCAGCGCGCGCAGATCAGGCCGAGTCTTCATGCGGTCGAAACTGATCCAGAGCGCGAGCTTGGTGTTCGGGTTAGGCACCATCGCGACGGTGTCGCCGCCGATGCTGAAGAAAGTCGTGGTGCCGCCGGTGGGCGCACGGCAAACCGCGTTGCACTGAAACGCTCAACGTGGAGCCTCCACGCTGAGCCGCGACCGGTGTCTCTTGGTCACGGCCCCGTCTTCTGGAATCGGGAGAGATCCGGTTGTCCCGGATCCAGCGCGCGCGGAAGATAGGAAAACAGCTCCGCGTCCTTCAGCCAGAAACGAATCTTCCACTCCTCCCCCGACGCCTCGGTGGCGAAACGCGCGGTCTTCCACGTGAGCTCGTGCCGGACGGAGTCGCCTGAAAAAGAGATGCACTCCTCGCGCGAAAAACCGGGCACCACCCGATTCTGACGGTCGAGGATTTCCGCGGCGATGACGCCGGTCGGCGCCGTGCGGGCGTTAATGGTCACGGCCGGCTCGCGCATCGGCTCGCGACGCGAGATGAACCAGCCCTCGTCCGCGCCGGCCCGCAGTGAGCAGAAGCCGTCGAGCCGCAGCGTCGCCAGGCCGATCGCGGTCTTCACCCGTTTGTCATCGTGGAAACCGTCGCAGCCGCCGTAGTAGAAATGCAGTTTGTCGCCCATGACAACCGGCGCACCCGCGGTGAAAATCATCCCGTCGTCCCACTCGCCCGGGGCGCCCAGCGGGATGAACTGATCGCGCGCGGGCGGACGGGTCCAGTTCATCAGATCCCAGCTCCAGGCGAGCTGCACCTCCATCGTCCGGAGGGAATCGGCCTGCGCCTCGTGCAATTTCTTGACCGAATAGTCACCCGACTTGAAATACCGCGCGCGATAGATCCAAGGCTGGCCAACATAGAGACCCTGATAGGCAAACACCGGCATCCCGTAAATCTGCGTCGCATCGGGATCGAGATCGTCCGCGGTGAAGATCGGCCCGTCGAACGGCTTGGTCCAGTTCAGGCCGTCCGCCGACCACGCGATGCCGACGGCGCGCCCGCGGCGGTTGCGGGTCTTCCAGGTGGCCGCGTAGCGCGCCTCGTAGGGATCGCGGAAAAAGTTCACCACGTCGGCCGAGTTGAACAGCGGCGTACGTTCCGTGGCGGGATCGTAACGCCAGCGCAGCCCGTCCGGCGACCACGCGACGCGCGGATGCTTGGCGGCGCCGTCGTATCCATAAAGGGCATATTGCTTCGCCGGATCGGGTTCGCCGTGGCGACGGATGACGCTCGGATTGTGGCACGTGCCGCCGGTGACCTCTGGCTGAAAGGCGGAGACCACGAGGTTGTTCGCCTTCGATCCTTCATAGGCGATCAGCCCGAGTTCGGGTTTGGTCCAGACCACGCCGTCAAGTGACTCCGCGTAGCCGACGTGGTTGCCCTGGTTGAGCACCTGATACCAGAGGCGCAGCCGGTTCCCGTCCCGGAAGACCGTGCCATAGACATAAGGTCCGCTGATCGCCCGGCCGCTTTCCCACGGCCGGTCGGCCTTGATCACCGGGTTGGCCGAAGCCTTCACGGCGGAATGAAACACCCGCGCCAGACCGCCACTCGCCTCGACCGTGGTCGCGTCGAGAAACAAACGCCGCCACGGCCCGCGCGACGGACCCGCGAGCGAATCTGCCGCCGCTCCGTCCGCCGCCGCGTTGGCGCCGCCGCCGGGACCGGCTCGGCCGACATCGGCGCCGCGGGCGAGGTGCGGCCCCCAGGCGGTCGCCAGTGTGGCGGCGCCGGTTGCGCGGAGGAATTGACGGCGGCTGAGCGGAAAAGGCATCGGCGGCATCAAAAGGTTCCGCGAAGGCCGAGGGTGAAATCAGTGCCGTAGACCGAGAGTCCCGTGGTCCGGGCATAGTCCGGCGTGATCGAGCCGAAGCGCGTGCTGATCTCCGGGGTGTCGGTCAGGTTGTTGGCCGTCCCGTAAAACGACAGCGACTTGGAAATGCGATACTCGAACTCCGTGCTGACCACCGTGCGAGAGGTGGACCAGCTCTTCGGCGCGGTCGGATCGGTTCCGGCGGGCTCAAGCCGGTTGCCGGGACGCTGGTGCCAGTTCATCCGGGCGGAAATCTTGCCACGCGCAAAGTTGACGCCCCAATTGTATATCCGCGGCGAATACCGCGAGAAATCCGCCGCGTTGGTCCCGGCCAGCTTCAGGCTCGTCGCGTTGCCGAAGATCTGGAAATTCTTTCCCCACGCCGGCAGGAAGAACAGTGATTGCTTGTAGCTGACCTCCACGCCGGTGATCTTGGCTTCACCCACGTTCTGCTTCGTGATGATATCGTAGCCGGCGTACTCGCCCGGAAACGATTCCGGGATGCCATACTGCGCCAGCAGCGCCGGGGTCGCCGGCACGCGGACCCCGCCGAAGAAATTTTTCACCTGCTTGCCAAAAACTCCGATCGTGCCGATCCCGCCCCGCGCATGATACGACTCGAGTGAAAGATCGTAGCCATCGGAGGTCCACGGCACCAAACCGGTGTTGACCACCGTGATGGTGCGACGATCGGGCGGCAGCGACGGATCGGTGATCGTCTGCCCGGGGATGATTTCGCCGAGGTTCGGCCGGCCGATCGTGCGGGCATACGCCGCGCGGAGCATGAGATCGTGCCGCAGATCGAAACTCGCGTTCACGCTGGGATAGTAGCCGTAGTAGCTCTTCTTCGCATGGGCCCCGCGATATTGGAAACGCAGTTTCTGCCGCTCGAACGCCGTGCCCACGACGGGGATGAGATTGCCGGCGCTGTCCCGCAGAAAATTGCCGTTCCGGTCTTTTTGGAAGGTGGCGGAGATTTCGTCGAGCGGCCCGGTGCCCTCGTCGTCGGTCTTCTCGAAGCGCACTCCGCCGACCAGCCACAGCCGGTTGTCGATCGCCTTCACGTCGCCCCGCACGTAGGCGGCCGTGATCATCTCCTGGAGTTTCTTCGACGGTGTCACGCTGCCCGAATACGAGCTGGCCTCGTTCAACACGAAATATTCCGGCCGCGCTTTGAACAGTTGATATAGTTTTTCCAAGCTCGGCCATTGTACCTGGCGGCCGGGAAAATAATTCTGCGCGGTCCGCGAATACACCGGGTCGATGAGATCAAAGTTGCTCGCCAGCCGGTCGGAGGCAGTGCCGGTGGGACGAAAATCCCAACGGCGAAAATCCTCGCGGTAGTCGCGATCCTGGAGGTTGACCGCCATCCCGGTTTTCAACGTGAACCCGTGGCCAAACTCGCGGGTGACGTCCACCTTGGCGCCGGTCTTTCCGTCCGTCCCCTCCGATTGGCGGCTGAGCACGCGGCTAATCGAATAGATTCCGCCATTGAACAGATCGACCGACTGGCCGAGCCGGTTGACCGCGGTGACCTCGCGGGGCAAGGGCGCCTTGGGCACGCCGGCATACAGGCCGTCGCCCCGGATCACCAGGTTCGCCAGGTCGAGATCCACCCGGTTGAAGAACCCCTGGTCGAGGTCCCGGGCCCCGTTCCGGCTCCGCGCGGCAAAGACGTAGACGTCGGCCTTCCAGTCGCCGCGCCGATAGGCGTATCCAAGATTCACCTGCAAAGTCTTGTTGTTGACCTGCGCCGTGTTCGGGTTGCCGAAACTGGCGGCGCCGACACCGGCCGCGGCGCCCTGCACGAAGTCCCGGCTGCCGGTGGCGCCCGCCCCGAAATCCATGTTCATGCGGTTCAGGCTGCGATAGGCCACGGTCTCGACGTAGAGCACGGTGGCGCGCAGGACGTTGGCGGAACCGATGCGCCATTCGCCGGTGAGCGCGGCGTCGGTCGCTCCGGAAAGCTGCTCCTGCGCATTGATGGTGAGGCCAGAGAGGACGTTCGTGGTCAGGTTCCACGGGGTCGACACCCCGCGGTATTGATACAGGCGGCCCACACTGCCGCCCGAGAGCGTGAAGGCGAAGGCCTTGTTAACCGGAATTTCATAGGAGACCTTGAACCCCGGTTGGAGCGGCCGAGAAGTGAGGTCATCGCGGCTGCCGGTCCGGCGGCGCAACTCGGTCGTGCCGAAGCTGCGGCTGTTGAAGGTGAGAAAACTGCGATACGAGAGCAACGCCGTGCGGCGCTCAAAACCGTTTTTGCTGATCACGTTGACCGAGCCGCCCTGCGCGTTGGCCGGCAGGTCCGGCGTCGGCACCTTCGTGATTTCAATTCGGCTGATGTTGTTCAGCTTCAAAGCGTCGAGTCCGGGCGCGCGCGTGGGCGCGCCGGCGGGATCCATCGCCGCGCTCGCCACCTCGCCGCCGTCGACCGTGATCAACGTCGCGCTGCCCGGGAAGCCGCGAATCGAAATGCCAATGCCGACGTTGGCCGAGTAGTCGGCCGAGACGCCGGGAATGAATTTTACGATCTCCGCGATGTTGCCCTCGCCGATGTCGCCGAACTCGTCCGCCGCGATCACATTTTTGATGTTCGGCGCAAAGCGCTGCTCGTTGAGCGCCACCGCCTGCGCGCTCAACCGGCGCTCCTCGACGGAGAACGGATCCAGCAGGGCGACGCCGGCGGATTTCGGGGCGGTTGTTCGTGACGCCAGGTCGAAGTCGTGCCGCACCGTTTTTCCGGCTTCGACCGCGATCCGGGCATCTTCCGGCGTCAGTCCGGTGAAAGCCGCCGTCAGATCGACCGCGCCGGCCGGAACGCGCGCCAGCACGTATTCCCCGCTGCTGTCGGTAAACGCCTCGAAGGACGTGCCCTTGATCGTGACGCGCGCGTTGTTGAGGTAGCTCGCGCTCGCCGAACTGAAGACCCGTCCGCGGACCTCGCCGACGTCGGCCGCCTGGACCCTAGTGAGAAAGCAAGCGGCGAAGATCGCCAAGCCGAGCACGGAACGTCGCCCTCGGGCGGCATGGGGAAGTTGTATCATATTTTCAAGTTCGTGAGCTGGACGGCAGCAGCGGTGAAGGTCGTTCGCCTACCATTCGTAGGAAAGGGTCACCCGCGCGCGGCGCGGCGTCCCCGGCAGGGTCAGCTTATCGGCCGGGGCATCGACAAACCACCGCGAGTCAAAAACGTTCTCCACGTTCAGGGCGACCTTGGCGCGCTTCCAGGCGTAGCCCGCCCGTGCCTCGAAAATGTGCGAGGCCGGCAGCGTGTAGGTCGCGTCCTCGCCATGCATCTTCGACTGGAAAATCCAACCGCCGCCCACTTCCCAGCCGCGGTGTTCGGCGCGACCGAAATGGTAGGTGTTCCAAAGCGCGAGCTTCAGGTCCATGGCGCCCCCGAGCGGCGAGCCCGGATGAAGCAGAAAGCTGGAATGATCGGCGGTGCGCGACGTCGCCCCGTTGAACACCAACTGCCATTGATCGGTGAGATGGCCCGCGAGTTCCCATTCAAAGCCCTTCGCCTCCTCCAGCCCTGAAGGCTCGATCGTGTCGACACCGTTGATCGTCACGCCATTCGTGATGTTTGTCCGCTCGATCTGGAACCAGGAAAACGTGACGCCAACCCGGCCGTCGAGCAGGTAGCTTTTGACGCCGACTTCAACCGTGTCGCCCTGGATCGGATCGTCGATGATGGTCCCGTTGGGGCGGGTCACCCGCTGTGGCGCCTCGCTGCTGGAGTAAACCCCGAAGAACGAGAGTCGCCGGCTCGGCTGGTAGAGCACGCCGACCCGGGGTGCGAACACCGCGTCCTTCGTGCCCGTCTGCCGAATGCCCCGGTTGGTCGAACCCGCCTCGAGCCGCTCGTAGCGAAACCCGAGGAGAAGCTTCGCCTTGTCGTCGAGAAACGACACCTGATCCTGCGCGAAGACCGATCCGTTTTTCTTTTCGGTATCAACGCTGCTCAGGATCGGAATCGTGGCGAGGTCGGGCGCGACCGTGTTGTAATTGGGATTCTTGTAGTCGATACCAGGAATGTTCCGGCGCCGCACCAGGCTGTAGCCGTCGTCGCGCCCGTAATTGTAGCCGAGCAGAAACTGGTTCTTCAGCACGCCGAGCGGCAGCACCCCGACCAGGTCGCCTTCCAGCACCCAGTCGTTGTTGTGATCGCGCGGGCGGGCCGTCAGCTGCCGGCCGATATTCGTGGTGAAAAGCAGATTCGCCCGCGCATCGGTGACATTGAACATCTGGCGAAACGTCCAGTCGCGCCCGAAGCGCCGGATCACGTAGGCCTGCAAATTCGCCGACTCGATATGGCCATAAGACCAGTTGTGATTCGGACTGCGTTTCGGAGAGATGACGAAGACCGGATTTTTCTGCGCATCGACTTCAATCACGGTGAAAATCGGCCGGTAGGCGCGCTCCTTGCCGTATTCGATGTTCAAGAACACGTCCGTCGCCTCGTCGATCTTCCAGCCGAAACTCGGCGCCACGATCAGCTTTTCGAATTTCAAATCCTGCCCACCCGGCCCGTCGTGCTCCTGAAAGTGGCCGTCGCTGGTGTAGGAAACATTGAGCCGGTAACCGAGCCGTCCGCTGCTCCCCATCGGGCCGCCAAGATCGAGATGGCCCCGATAGTAGTCGTAGCTGCCCGCCGTAATATTCGTTTTGTGCAGGGTGCGGTCAAAGAGCGGTTGCTTCGTGACCCGGTTGACGGAACCGCTGGGATCGACCTGGCCGAGCACGACCGCGTTGGTGCCCTTGATGACCTCGACGCGTTCGATATTGGCCGCGTCACCGGTCGTATCGTTGGCGATCTTGAAACCGTTCTTGAAATTCTGCGCAGCGAAGAAACCACGAATCCGCCACGCCCGCGTGTTCACCCTCGGTTGAATGTTGGCCAGATACCGCACGGCGTCCTGCGTCTCAAACGCCTGCAGGTCCTCGTAAAGATCCTTGGTGATAACGTTGATCGACTGTGGCGTATCGAAGATCGAGGTGCCGGTGCGGGTCGCGCCGGTCGCGTAGGATCCGAGATAACCGGACTGCTTTTCGGTGCTGACGGTGAAGACCGACAGGCGAATCAATTCCTCTTCGCGGGTCGCGCCGGGCGGCGGCGGGGCGGACTGCGCGAACCCGGCGCCGGCAAGGAGCAGCGAAGATAAGAGAGAGAACGGGGAAACGACAAAACGGAGGGGAAGGAGCAATTTCACAACTGAAGCGGCTGACTGACAATGGGGCGGGGCGCGCAGCGAAGCGGAAAAGCGCGACGCCACAAAAAGAAGGAAAACGAGTAAAGTGGTCCGAGTGCAACACAACCTTTCCGCCGAACTGCGCGAGGGGCGCAGAGGTGGGTTGACGGTCCCGCGGTGGGAGGGGCTTTAGGCCCCGACTGCGGAAAAACGCGAATAAATCGGGGCGCAAAGCCTTGCCCCCAGTCAGCCCGTTTTAGAATCTCCGCCGTGCGAACCGTCAATCGGCAGATGCGCGCAAACGGCAAGCCACCGATGCCCGACGAGGCTTCACTCCGGCACCGGCGGCAATTCGACCCGCGTCCCCAACCGCCACGAGGCCAGCGCCGCCGCGATGATTCGCATCGAAACGATGGCGTCGGCGGGCGGACTCTCCGGTGCCCGGCGACCGGCCACCGCGTCGAGGAACGCCGCGTGCTCCTCGACATACACCGGGTCCCGGTCGACCGGGTAATCCTCCACTGTTTCGGTCGCCGACGAGCGGCGTCCCACGCGCACGCGGCCCGTGTTCAGATCATACATCGCCCAGCCTTGATCGCCGACAATCTCGTATTCATGCCGCTCGGGCATTTGCAGATAATTCAAATGAATCGTCGCCAGCAGCGGCCGGCGGTAGTCGCAGTTGAGATTGAAAAAATTGGGGTTCGACGAAAATTCCAACTGGCCGCCCTGTCCGCCTGAGGCAAATACACCGGACGGCGCCTCGCCCAGAAACCAATACAGCAAATCCGGCTGGTGCGTGTAGTCCATCAGCAGCGCGCCCTCCATTTGGCCCTGATAGCGCGAACGCGAATTCACGAGCGTGATATACGAGCCGACCCGGCAGTGAACGTGCAACGGCTCGCCCAGATCGCCCTTCTGCACGAGTTCGCGCAGGCGCCGGAGCCCCGGGTTGAAATGCAGCTGAAAGCCGAACGTCAGCGCCCGCGACGTCGCTTGCGCCGCACGCAACATCCGGGCGGCCCCTTCCAGGGTCGCGGCCATCGGCTTCTCGCAAAAAACGTGCGCCCCCGCCTGCAGCGCCGCGATCGTCTGCGCCTCGTGGCAGGCGTGCGGTGTGGCGATGACGACGATCTCGGGCGCCGTGGTGAGCATCGCCTCGAACGAGGCGTGCACATGCGCGGGCAGTCCGAGTTCGGCGTGCGCCACGGCCACCGCGCCCTGATCCGATTCGCACCATTCGACGATCAGGTCGCCGCGACGAGCCAGCAGGCGGGCGTGGCGGCGGCCGATGGAACCTAACCCCACCACCACGATCCGGGGTTTCACCGCCATATGGAAAAGCCGCCGTCCACCACGAGATTCTGCCCGGTGATGTAGTCGGAAGCCGGCGCGGCGAGGAAGAGCACCGCTCCATTCAGATCCACGCCGTCGCGTCCCATGCGCTTCAGCGGCGTGCGATCGCTATAGTCACGCACGAAACCGCGCGGCAAGCCGGCGCGCGCAAATCCGCCCGGCGAGATCGCGTTGACGTTTATCCCCAGCGGAGAAAGCAGTCCGGCCAGATCGCGGGTCAGCCCGATCACCCCGGCCTTCGCGGCCGCATAGTCGATGGGCTGGCCCTTCATGCCATTCTTCTTATACAGACGGCGATCGCGTCCCAACAAACCGGAGACCGAGGCGATGTTGATGATCTTGCCGCTCTTCTGCCGGGCCATGATGCGCCCGACCTCCTGACAGCAATGCAACACGCCGAGCAGATTGTTCTGCACCAGATCGACGACATCAGCCGGGTCGCGTTTGAACAGCAGCGCCGGACTGCGGCCGGACCCCCCGCCGGCGTTGTTGACCAGAATATCGATCCGGCCCTTCCACGCGAGTGCCGCCGCGACGGCGGTCGCCACGCGGCCATGTTCGCGTTGATCCAGTTCCAGCGCCAGAGTCTCCACGTGATGGCGCTTGCCAATCGCCTGGGCGGCCCGGCGGGCGCTCGCCAGCGTGCGGGAAGTGACGATCACCTTGGCACCCGCGGCGGCCAGACTTCCGGCCATATCGTAGCCGAGATCGCGCGCACCACCGGTAATTAACGCGACCTTGCCATCGAGGCGAAACAGGGCGGGGAGCGATTGCATTGCCTTTCGGTGCCGCCCGACCGCTCTGCCGACAACAACAAAAACAACGGCAGAGCGATTCATAGCGCATCTGCGAGCGGGCGGTCCGGTTGTGGGAGGGGCTTTATGCCCGACAAAAGACCCACTCCAACCCATCGGGGCGTAAAGCCCCTCCTCCAGTCAGCCCGTTTCAGAACCTCCGCTAAAAAGAACCGCCAACCGACTGACGCCACCTCCTTCGGAAAATTTTCGCGCGCAAGAACTGTTGCACAACGCGCCCTCGGCGACGGAAATACACCGGATCGGTCGCACCCCCCACAGCCCTTGGTGAAAACAACCTGCCCAAGTGAGCGCGGCCCCGCCACATTCCGTCACCGCCCCACTCCTCCCCTCCGCCACATTCAGTATGAAACCTCGCCGCATCGGTCCTCCTCTCTTTTCCATCCTGGCCCTGCTGCCAGTCAATTCGCTTCGTGCGTCCGACGAACTCGCGCCGATGCGAATTTCACGCGGCGGCGTCCAATTGTTTGTGGACGACGCGCTCATCGAATCGCAGTCCGATCTGAAGCGTACGCTGCATCAGCCGGTCAAGGAAACGGGCGGCAACACGCCGCTGATCGTGCCCGCACCAGGCAAGGACCTCCAAGCTTATGGCTCAATCGTCTACGACCCTCGGATCAAAAAACATGTCATGTTTTTGAGAGAGCACATCGGCGGCGGCGGCTTTTTTCTCGCCACCTCGTCGGATGGATTGCGCTGGGACCAACCGGACCGCGCCAGCCTTGTGCCGGTGACGTTTGATACAAATCTCGAGCCCGACCCCGGCTTCGGCGCCCGCCGCGGGCTCGACCTTTTCTCCTGCCATTACAACCCGAAGGATCAGGAATATCCGTATCAAGGTTGGCTTTTTTTCGCCAACTACGGCCCCGAAAAAGAAGGCATCTATTTTGTCCGCTCGCGCGACGGCCGCCAATGGGAGCGCGGTCGTCAGGTCTTCAGCTCCTACTCCGGGAAGGGGGACCCCAGCAGCCATACGATTCTGCAGGACGGCAAGACCGTGAACGGGCCGGGCGATGTCACGGTGTTTTCCCACGATCCGCTCGAAGATCGCTATCTGGGCATCTTCAAATTTTACCGTGAAACCGGAAAAGATCGCAGCGCCAACGGCTACCGGTCGCGGGCCTATCTGTTCGTCGATAAGCTCGATGCCTCCGTCGACCCGCGCCAAATCAAACGGATCGCGTTGCTGCCGGCCGGCGCGCAGACAAGTGGCGACACGCCCTACGACGAATACTACGCGTCCACCGCGTGGCGGTATGGTTCCCACTGGCTGGGCGGGCTGAAAATCTACCATGCGCGCGGCGACTATCCGTATTCGGCGGCCGGATGCGCCTTCCTTAAATTCAGCGCGAGCCGCGACGGAGTGACCTGGAAAAAAGTGCCGTTCGACAACGACGCCGGCGTGCCGGAGGTTTTTTTAGCCAACGGGCCCGAAGGCGGCAATCAGGCGCGGAACGACGGCGGCTACATCTGTGAATTCAGCCAGGGCCCGCTGCGAATCGGCGACGAGTTGATCTACTACTACAGCGCCACGTCGTTCGGCAAACGATCGTCCCCCGAGACCAGGATCACCGGCGGCGGAATTTTCCGCGCGCGACTGCGGGTCGATGGTTTTGTCTCGGTGGATTGGGGTACCCTGACCACCCGCCCGCTCGTGCCTGAGGGCGACCATCTGCAGGTCAACGGCCTCGGTCCGCTCGTCGTCGAGGCGCTCGATCCGGCCGGTCAAGTCCTCGCCCGAGCGGAAATTTCCGGAGACTCCATCCGGCACGCCGTGCAATTTGGAGAAAAATCCCTGCGGCAAGTGGCGGGCGCCACGCCCATCCGGCTACGGTTCACCGTGCCGCCGGAGGCGCGGCTTTTTTCGTTCAGCGTCAAGTGAATCGCCGCCCTCACTCGTCCGAAAACTGAAACGCGTAAAGCTCCGTGTTGCGCAGGACGAAGCGCAGGCGCACCGCGCCGTGGGCCGATGCGGGGAGATCGGCCGCGCCGCGCCACGTCACCGTGCGGTTGATTTCGTTCGCGGTGTGGATGAGGTCGCAGTCCTCCAGACCGTGGCCGGGAATCGACCGGCCGGACGAATCCAGCAGCGCGATGCGGGCGATCCCGGTGGCCGAGGTGTCGACGTTGACCCGCAACCGGCGGCCGGCGAACTTCAGGGTTGGCGTTATGAATTCACCGACGCTCTGTCCTGCTGATACCGATACAAAGCCGTCGCGGCGGATCACCAGCCGGCTGAGCACGGTCGTGTCCTGCGCTGCGCCCAGCCCAAGGCCGGTCAGCAGCTTCCGGTTGCGCTCGTCGCGATCCCAGCCGTGCAGCCAGTCCGAACCGCGGTAATACAGGTACAACTCGCGGCCGGCGCGATCCGGCACCAGGCCGTGGATCAATCGCGCGGAATGACAGTCGAATTCGCCCTTCATCCCGACCCGGACGAACGGCCGCCGATCGTAGCGCTCCCACCGCAGACCGTCGCGACTGGCGGCGAACTGCGTGTCGATCGGGCCCGCATTGGTCGGCGCATCTTGCGCGAACTCGCGCAGCGAACGCGTGTAATGATAATACGCCTGCGGAAACATATAGTAGGCCCGGTCGGCCCACGGATAACGGAGCGCCGCGCTGTTGTAGTAATCGACGACCGACACTCCGCCATGCGCCGGGTCCGGCGGGTCGGGCAGGAACACCACCGGCAGATCCTGGGTCAGCGGGAAATCGCCGAGGCGATCCGATTCCGCCCGGGCGATGGCGCGGCCCTGATTCTCCTTGTCCTTCAGGTTCCGCCGCACGAAGGCGACATACTTCTTCAGACTTTCGTCCCAAAAAATGACGTTTTGCGAATCGAGATGATGACCCTTCACTTCCGGACGATACGTCATCAGCTCCTCATGCGTGAGCTTCCAGTGAATCCCGTCGCCCGAAGACATGAGGTTCAAGCCGTCACTCTTCCCCTCCCCTTTTTTGCTGAAGCGGTTCGTCATGCGGAAGCGTTCGGCCGTCGGCGCGTTCGGGTCGACAAACACCATCATCCCGTCCTGCCCGATGTGCAGTTCCGCCGCACCGTGGCCGATCACGATGTTGTTCCGCCGGCTGCCCTCGTATTCGACGATGCCGAGGTCGGGTTTTTTCCAAACGATGCCGTCGTCCGAGGTCGCATAACAAATCGATCCTGCGGTCGGCGAAGTGTGCCACAGCTTCGCGTCCATTGCGTGGTACCAAAGGTGATACCGTCCATTGTCCCAGAGCACACAGCTGAAAGGCCCGAGCCCGCCGCGTTCCCACGGCCGGTCCGTGGTGATCGTGGACTCGCCCGTTTTCCGCGGCTGATGCGTCCGGAGCGTGACACCGCGCGCATCTTCCATGAACAGCGCGTCAATGAAAACCTGCCGACGCGTGCCGACGTCGACCGCTTCGGCCGCGGACACGGCGGCGCGGAACACCGTGCACAACAACGCGAGGATCAAAAGGAGCCGTGGAGTATGCATAGGGTATGGGGTTCAGTCGGTTTCAACGATGAACCGCCATGAACGAGAATGAATCTGCGATCGGGAAAGTCCAGATGGACCTGCCGACAGAGGAGCAAGAGTCTCTGCTCGCGATTGCCAGTCCGGCGATACGATCATGGTCGGAACGAAAGGCCGCGGCCGGAAGCCGTGCCCCTTCTGCCGGCGCCGATCCGACGCGGTCTGCCGGTTACCTGTTAACGTCGCGAGGGCGCGTGGCTCACGTTGGTTGGGAATCACCAAGATTCTGAATTCCCAAAATGGGGGCAGGCGGGGATGGCGCGCCCGACCCGAGGCGGCCTTGCTGGTGGCCGCGGTGCGCCGGCCTCGTATTCAGGATGTCCCCGACCGGTCGCCAAATCCACCCTGAGCGTCACTCGGCTTTCCCGAGGTCTGCGCACAGGTGCGAGTCAATCCGCACCGGCTGGCCCGCCGACCAGATCGCTGCCTTTCGGTAATGCGAATGCACCGGGTTGAGGATGCGGCTGATTTCTCCGGCCACCAGCAAAAGGCCGATTTTAACCGGCGTGCATTCACCAGGTGGCAAAAAAATTTCGATGCCGTCTCTCTCAAGGAGGCGGCTTCAGTCTCGACGCCGGCCAAGCTCCCCTCGCGTCAACGATGCCCCCGGCCGCCGCCGCCTCGCCGAATATCTCCCACGCGCCCCCTTCTCCGTTTCGGCCCGACACCTCCTCTGTATTCACTTTTCCATGACGGCGGCATCTTCACCGTCACCGAAAACTCCGTCGTCGCGAATCCAAATCACCCCAAAATAAATCAGGCTGGTCGTGGCCTCGCCCCCGCGTAAAAGTACGCCCCGCCCCTCTACCTCCCTGTCACGCCCATGAAAATACCCTGCTCGCTTTTCCGGACCGTCCAAGGGCTCCTCGCTCTGCTCGGCTGGGTCGCCTCCACCGTGCTCTTGCCAGCCCAAAACGCGGGGACCGGCACGATCGAGGGCCGCGTGCTGAATGCCCGCACCGGCGGATATCTGGAAAATGCGCGTGTCTCGATCGAGGGCACGGCGCTCGAAACCTTCACCGAATCGGACGGTTCATATCGCCTGGCGAATGTCCCGGCCGGCACCGTGCGGCTGCGCACGTTTTACACCGGCCAGCCCGTGCGCACCGACCAGGTCACGGTCGCCGCGGGCCAAACTCTCCGGCAGCCGATCACCCTCGCGGCGCTCTCCGGCGAGGCCGGGATGGCAACCGATCCCGGCACGGTGAAGCTTGCCCGCTTCGTGGTCGCCGAGTCGCGCGAAATGGATGCGGCGGCTCTGGCGATCAACGAGCAACGGTTCGCACCCAACCTGAAGACCGTCGTGTCCACCGAGGAGTTCGGCAATGTGGCGGAGACGAACATGGGCGAGTTTTTGAAATTCATGCCCGGGCTCACGATCGACTACAACGCCGGCAACGCGCGCGAGGTTTCGATCAACGGCGTGCCCACGGGCAACGTGCCGGTCACCCTCGACGGCTTTAGCGTGGCCAGCACCGGTGTGGGCGCGACAGGCCGCGCCATCTCGCTCGACTTCCTCGGGATCAACAACGCCTCCCGGGTGGAGGTTTCCTATTCGCCGACGCCGGAATCACAGGGCTCAGCCCTCGCCGGCTCGGTCAACATCGTGCCCCGCTCTTCGTTCGGCCGTTCCCGCCCCTCGTTCAACAGCAGCCTGTATCTGACCATGCGCGACAACGCGCGGGATTTTCAACGGACACCCGGTCCACGGCAGGAGTCGACCCGCAAGGTTCACCCTGGCTATGACTTCGCGTGGATTCAGCCGCTCAGCCCGCGCTTCGGATTCACGCTCTCCGCGGGTAGCTCGACGATCTACACCGGCCAAGATCTGATGCAAAACACCTGGCGGGGAGTGAACGCCGTCACCAACGGCGGCACGTTTCCCAACACCACGGTGGACCGGCCCTACCTCTCGCAATATATCCTGCGCAACAGCACCACCCAGGACGAACGGCACTCGATCGGCGTGACCCTCGACTACAAGCTTTCGCCCAACGATCGACTGACGTTCTCCTACCAGTGGTCGTCGTTCTCCTCCGTCCTTATGCAGCGCAGCCTGACCTTCAACGGGAACCGGATTGGGGAGTTCTCGCCCACCTCGGCCCGGGGCTTCGCCGGCGCGGGCTCGCTCACCATCACAACCGAGAACGGCACCGACCGGATCAACCGCACCTATACGCCGACGCTCACCTGGCGCCACGAGGGCCCCGTCTGGAAGGCGGAGGCCGGAGCCGCGATGTCGTATGCGACCAACCACGTGCGCGGCGTCGACAAGGGCTTCTTCAACCTGCTCACCGCCCAGCGCACCGGCGTCACGGTGTCGTTCGACGAGGTCAACTACCTGCGTCCCGGCCGCATCACGGTCAGCGACGGGACGACGGGCGCCCCGGTCGATCCGTACAACCTCGGGACCTACGTTCTCAGCTCAGTCACGGCGCAGCGTCGCAATCCCATCGACGAACAGAATACCGGATACGCCAACGTGCGGCGCGATTTCTTCGGGCCGGTGCCGTTGACGCTGAAGGCCGGGCTCGATGGGCGGCATCTCACGCGCCAATACCGGAACCACAGCCTGCCCCACGCCTATGTGGGTGCCGACGGCCGGGCGAGCACGACCCCGGTGGGCGGCGACGACAGCGCCGCACGGTTTCTCGACGCCGCTTTTTCACAACGCGACTCGGGCTTCGGCTTCACCCGCATCCAGTGGGTTAGTTCCGAGGCCGCGTGGGAGGGCTACCAGACCAACCCCACGCACTTCGTGCCCGACGACAACGCGGCCTACAGATCCCTGATGACATCCTCGAAACGGGCCGAAGAGCTCATCTCGGCGGGGTATCTCCGCGGAGATCTTCAGCTCCTCGATCGCCGGCTCAAGCTGGTCGGGGGACTGCGCGCCGAGCAGACCAACATCGAAGCGCACGCCGTGCTCACCGATGCGTCGCGCAACGTCCAGCGGGACGCCGCCGGCCGGCCGATTCTGGGCGCCAATGGCCGGCCGCTGCCGATCACGACCAACGCCTTGGAGACGGCAAAGCTCACCATCCTCGAGCGCGCCGCGCGGACGGACAAGGAGTTCCTCACGCTCTTCCCCAATCTTAACGCGAGCTACAACCTCCGCGAAAACCTCATCGCCCGCGCCGCGATCTACCGCTCCATCGGCCGGCCCGATCTCGGACAGTACGCCAGCGGGATCACCTTGCCGGACACCGATGCGCCCCCGGCCCCGAACAACCGGATCGTCGTGAGCAACGCGGCGATCAAACCCTGGACGGCCCGGTCACTAAACGTGCGCTTGGAATATTATTTCGCGGGCGTCGGGCAGGTGTCGGTCGGGGCGTTTCAGCGCGACTTCGAGAATTTCTTCGGCGCGACCGCGTTTCACGTGACGCCAGAATTCCTTGCGCTCTACAGCCTGGATCCAGCGGTTTACGGGGCCTATGACGCCGCGACGCAGGAAAACATCCCCGGCAAGGTCCGGATGAACGGTCTCGATCTGAACTATAAGCAGGCCCTGACATTTCTTCCGCATTGGGCACGCGGCATCTAAGTGTTCGCCAACGGCACCGCGATGCGGGCGACCGGACCAAATCTCACCAGCTTCACGGGGTTGAATCTCATTCCGCGCGGCGGCAGCTGGGGCGTGAGTCTCACGCGTGAGCGTTTCAACCTGCGGGCAAATTGGAATTATCGCGGACGGCAGCGCGGCGGCTTGGTCACCGCGGGCCAGGGCATTGAGTCGTCCACCTACAACTGGACGTCCAAGCGTCTCTCGATCGACCTGATGGGGGAATATTATTTCCGGAAGCAGGTCTCGCTCTTCGCGATCATGAGAAATCTCGGCGATGCGCCGATCGACGGCAAGACCGCCGGCCCGAACACGCCAGACTACGCCCAGTTCCGCACTCGCACGCTGATCGGCGCGCTCTGGACCATTGGGATCAAGGGAACGTACTGAGGCTTAGAAATTCAGTCGAAAGTTGAGCCGGGTCCATTCAGTTGAATCGATTCTCCCTCGACAAAATGGAAACCAAAAGATGGGCCGGGCGCTCCCCGCGCGGCTTTCGTTACACCGGTCGAAGTTGTCGCGCGCAGAGCGCACGGCCCGCCTTCGGACTAAATTCTTACGGCTGAGAGCAAAACCCAACGGTGAACTTCGCCTTCAGGTCGGGCCACGGGCACGTCTGCTCCGAACGAGCCGACCGGAGTCAAACGAGCCGACCGGGATCAGAATTTCGCCTGATGGCTGGGACCACGGCGGATTTTTACAGGGGAAATTGGTGCACGAAAGGATCGATCATGCGCTCGGCGTCCGGTTAGTTTTGTGCCGAAAGCAAAAAGCGCGGAGCGCACGTTCCACCCTCTGAGCCGGTCCGTGCAAAAATCCACCTCATGGCCGGGACTGTGCCCCCAAAAAAGTCAGCGACCACCACCAGCTTAGCGTCAGTACCCGGCCGCTTTCCAACCGGCTGGCAACCTCAACTCCCTCTTTTTCCTGGCCCATTCCGCAGGCGTCAGCCTCCGGCCGGTCTCCCAACGGTGGCGACGGCGTTGCGCTTGGCGGCGCAATCGTTGAACCGCGGGCGTCACCGCTGGGCGACTGGTTTCGTCGCATGCAGGCGAAACTCGGTCCGGCTGGGGCCGTCACCGCCGCTGCCCACAAATTGGCGCGTATCTGCTTTAGGATGATCAAAACCCGCACCGCTTTCGATCCCTCCAAACCGGGCAATCCGGCGTTGACACGTCTGCGCAAGCAATCTGCCGTGCTGGGCTTTTCCCTCCAACCAGCCAATGCCGGCGCTGTTTTTTAGGAAGATGATGCGAAGTCGGGGGCTTTGTGGTGAGCCGGCGCGCATCCCTTGAGCCTCCACCGTCGAAAACTGATCCAACGACACCCCCACTTATGAAAAAGAAAACCATTCTGACGGTCCTTGGAACGTGGCTTGCCCTCGCCATTTCCTTTTCACCCACCGTCGCGGGGACCGCGGATGGCGCGGCAACGGTCACCGGCCGCGTCCAAAACGTCGTCACCGGCCAATATCTCAACAACGCCCGCATCTCCGTGCGTGGGACCGATCTCGTTGCGTTCACCGATCAGACTGGCGCGTATCGCCTGCCGCAGGTGCCCGCCGGCAAGGTCGTGCTCGAGGTGTTCTATACGGGCCTCGATCCGCAAGCGGCCTCACTCGACCTCGCAGTGAGCCAGCCGGCCGTGAAAGATTTTGATCTCACCAGTGAGGCGCGCTACGGCGAGGGCGGTGTGCTGAAACTCGATTCGTTCGCCGTCACCGCCTCCCGCGAAACGGATGGCGCGGCCATCGCGATCAACGAACAGCGTTTCTCGCCCAACATCAAAAACGTCGTCGCCGCCGACTCCCTGGGCGACGTAATGGACGGCAACGTCGGCGAGTTCCTCAAATTCGTGCCGGGCCTCACGCCTGAATATGATTACGAAGACGGCACGACGGTCTCCACCGTCTCGATCCGCGGTTTCGCGCCGCACATGGTCGCCGTGTCCAGCGACGGGGCGCAGATGGCCAACACCTCGAACGCACTCGGCGACTCGCGCGCGTTTTCCTTCAATCAGGCGTCCATCAACAATATTTCCCGCATCGAAGTGGCCAAGGTGCCCACGCCGGCCAATCGCGCCGACTCACTCTCTGGTTCGGTCAACATGGTAAGCAAAAGCGCCTTTGAGCGGAAGAGCATGGAGTTTCGCTACAACCTGAACCTCGCCGCCAACAGCGAGAATTTTAATCTGCGGAAGACGCCGCACACGACCGATCAGAAGATCTACAAGCTGAAGCCAGGCGGGAATTTCGATCTCACCTTGCCGA
Source organism: Opitutus sp. GAS368 (assembly GCA_945903465.1). GTDB lineage: Bacteria > Verrucomicrobiota > Verrucomicrobiia > Opitutales > Opitutaceae > ER46. The sequence goes on along the minus strand of CAMDOF010000057.1, from coordinate 7,815 downwards.
TTAATTCCCGATTCGGTCTGGTCATGACCGGCGCGGCCTCCGAGCGCTACGCCAAGCTCCACTACTCCTACAAGACCTACAACGCCAACGCCGCCGGCACCGGCGCCACACCGGCAAATCCCTACCTCCAGACCTATCGTCTGCTCGACTCGCCGCGCACACTCGTGCGTCAGTCGATCGGCTTGAAGGCCGACTGGAAGGTCACGCGCTACGGCGTGCTTTCGGCCAGCGGTCAGGTCAGCCATTTTGCCTCCACGCGTATCGCGACCGAGTTTACCTCCAGCGTCGGCACCAACGCGACGCCGACGCCCACGCCGGGGGTTGCCCTCTCCTACGGTGAAGACTCTACGATCGGCGCAACTGGCCGCGGCGCGGTGACGCTCGGCGGCGCGACCTCGACGCATATCGTCACCGATGCGAGCGCCGGCAACGTCCGATACCGCTACGACAACGGCGTGTGGAAGCTCGCGCTCGCCGCCGACAAATCCCGCGCGCAAGGCGGCTACCGCGACCAGAGCGAGGGGCATTTTCGCCAGATGGCGATTTCGCTCCGCAATCCCGCGCGGCTCGAGTTCCGCGCCGTGAATCAAGTGCGCCCGGAGTCGCTCAAGATTTTCGATAACACCGGCCGCGAAGTGGATCTGTATGACATTAACAATTACCAGCTCACCACGGTAAACTCGACGCCGCGCCGCACGCGTGAGGATTTCGAGTCCGGCTCCGTGGATTTGGGCCGCACGCTCGGATTTCTCGCGTTTCCTGCGACCGTGCAGGTCGGAGCGCAGCAGCGCACGCAGACGCGCGACATCCGCCGGAGTAACGAAAACTGGACCTACAGCGGCATCAACGGCGACCGGTCGCCCGCGCCGTTTGTTTCACCGGTCTATTCCGGTCAGTATCACTACTATGGATTTCGCAATCTCCCCCATCTTTCGCCGATCCTCGCCTATCGTGCTTACCAGGCGAACCCCGCGCTCTTTACGAAGACGGCCGCCCAGCTCGTGACCGAAGAGACGTTTCGCATCAACAACTCGCAGGTCTTCGAAGAGGGCGTCACGGCCTACTATGCGCAGACGGAATTCAATCTGTTCAAATCGCGCCTCAAGGTGCTCACCGGCGTACGTTATGAGGCCACCGCGACCGAGGGCCTCGGTGCGCTCGTGGACACCAGCGCCGTGTGGGCGCGAAATGCCAACGGCACGTTTGTCCGCAACGCCGCCGGCCTGCGTATCCGGCGGGCCGACGCCGGCGCGGTTAGCTCGATGGAGCAGCTCCGCCTCACTCACCAAGAGCGGAACTATCGCGCGGATCGCGGCTACGGCGGCTACTACCCGAGCCTGCATGTGACCTACAACGTGGCGGAAAATCTCATCGGTCGGGCGGCTTGGGCCCAGACCTACGGTCGTCCCAATCTCAACAATCTCATCCCCACCGCGCAGGTGGATGAAGCCGACCTCGACGCAGCCCAGCTGGGCGATCCTTCGATCGTGAAGGGGAACATTACCGTCACCAACACGGGGCTGCGCCCTTGGTCGGCCGACAACTACGACTTCGCGCTCGAATACTACTCGAAGGGTGGCGGCCTCTTCAGTGCCGGGGTGTTTCGCAAGGACATCAAAAATTTCTTTGCCAACACCGTGCGAATCGCCAACGCCGCCGATCTGGAAGCATTCGGCCTCGACCCGCGCTACCTCGGCTGGCGCGTCAGCACCCAGATCAATGGCGGCTCTGCGCGGGTTTACGGCATCGAGTTTAACGTGCGGCAGTCGCTGCGCGAGCTGGGTGCTTGGGGCCGCACGGCCAGCGTCTTCATCAATGGGACGAAGCTGCGGCTGGAGGGCGAGAGCACGGCGGCCTTCAATGCCTTTACGCCGGAGAGTCTGAACTGGGGCTTCAGTTACACCCGCCGCCCGGCCACGTTTATGGCGAAGTGGAACTACCGCGGTAAACGCAGCCTCGGCGCGCAACCGGCACTGGGCACCGACGCCTTTGAATACGACGACCGCCGGCTCACGCTGGATCTCAATCTCGATATTGAATTGAAAAAACGGCTCCAGTTCTACGTGGCCGCCCAAAACGTCTTCAACACCCGCGCCATCACGATGCGCTACGGCTCGGCGACGCCCGACTACGCGAAAATCTATCTCACCGGCGCCAACGGCGTCGGCCTCACCATGGGCCTCAAAGGTTCGTTCTGATTCAAGTAAGGTGGGTCTTCGACCCGCCCTTTCACCGCCTTCGTCACTTCCTTCCCTCCCCGCCTTCGCCATGAATCCTTCCCTTCGTTCCGCCAGCCGTCGCCAATTTCTTCACACCACCGCCACCGGCGCGCTGCTCGGCCCGTATGCGTTGTCGCTTTCCGGCCAGGCGGCGCCCCCCTCCGCGGCTGCGGAAAAACCGCGGCCCAATTTCGCGCGCGGTGAAGTCCTCCGCACCACCGGTGCACTTACCGCCGGCGGTCTCTTCGCCGAAGGCGGCCGCGAGATTCCGGTGGCCGGCCGCAGCGATGTGCTCGTCGTCGGTGCCGGTCCCGCTGGCATCGGGGCCGCACTCGCCGCCGCGCGCTCCGGGGCAAAAGTGCAACTGATCGAGACCGCCGGTTGCCTCGGCGGCGTGTGGACCGCCGGTCTGCTCACCAAGATCATCGATGGCGGCGGCAAGACCGGCATCATGAAGGAAATCATGCAGGCGATGATCGCGCGCGGCAGCGAAGTCGCGAAAAAGACCAAGGGCGAAATCTACGACCCTGAGCTCATGAAACTCGTCCTCGAGGAGATGTGCGTTGAGGCGGGCGTGAAGATCCGGTTGCACACGCACCTCGTGGGCGCCGTCACCGATTCCCGCAACCGTCTCGTCGCGGTCGTCACCGAGTCAAAGTCCGGCCGCCAAGCGTGGACCGCCGACCGCTTTATCGACTGCTCCGGCGACGGTGATCTCGCGGCCCAGGCCGGCTGCACGTTCGACGTCGGCATTAATGCGAACTGCGAGTGCCAGCCGATGTCGCTCATGGCTCTGCTCACGGGCGTGAATGTCGATGAGGTCGCGCCCTTCGTGCGCGAGATCGCCGGCGCCGCCGCGAAGACTGCGCTCAACAAATTTATGCGCGATTCCGGCATCAAGCCCTCCTACAGCGCGCCGACGTTGCGCCTGCTGCACAGCGGGATTTTCTCGCTGATGACGAATCACGAATACGGCGTCCCGGCCTACGACGCCGGGCAAATCACCGACGCCACGATCCGCGCGCGGCGCGAGGTCCACCAGATCGTGGCCGACCTGCGCAAAATCGGTGGCCCGTGGAAGCACCTCGCCGTGGTCGCCACCGCCGAGCAAATCGGCGTGCGCGAGGGTCGGCGCGTGCGCGGACGCTCCACGGTCACGGCGGAAGACATTGTCGCAGGCAAGAAACACGCTGACGCTGCGTGTCGCGTGAATTTCGGTTTCGACGTGCACAACGTCCGCCCCGATTCCGAGGGCCCATGGAATGACGAGATTGCCGCTGAAGCGGCCCGCTATCGGAGCGCTGGCGCGAAGCCCTACGACATTCCGATCGGTGCGCTCATTGCCGCCGATGTCGACGGCCTCATGATCGCCGGCCGCTGCATTAGCGGCGACTCGTTCGCCCACTCGAGCTATCGCGTCACCGGCAACGCGGTGCCGATGGGTGAGTCCGCCGGACTGGCCTCGGCCGTCTCGTTGCAGCAGGGCCGCCTGCCGCACGAGGTGGTCTGGACCGAAATCAAACGCACCTGAGCCGGCGCGCCCGCCTTTTTTTTCGGTGTGAAGCGGGCGGCAGGGTGGCGGGCAAACCCAGTTTCCGAGGAGCCGCTAGCTGCCAAAGGGGGCGCTCATCGGCACGACTCTCGCCGCGAACCAGCCTGAAAACGCACCCCGCCAATCCCCCGGAGATCGGCGAGCTCGATAACAATAATCCGGGTGCCCTCTGGGTGCAGCGCGCGGTTCAGCTCGCCATCGGCCGTGGTCAACAGCTCCGTTGAAATCGACCGCACAAGGGCCGGCGTCATCAACGTTGGCGCACGCCGAATGGCGGCATTGCGAACAGGAGCGGAGTCGGCGGCGGAGTTCATCGGAATAGTTTGGGTGAGTTGCGGGCGGCTCCGCCACGGTGGCAAGGGCGCCCGCCGCCGCCTTGGATGCCTCCGCGGAAGAGCCAAAATCCACCGCCGCAATCGCCTTCCGCGACGGACGTGCGACAGAATCGTTACAACTGGGCGACTCTTACGACGCGCGCTCGCAGCGGGGACGAACGCGCAAATTATCGCGATCGCAGCTCGAGATCGCGCCCGCTTCAGGCGGGACCTCGCCGGTTCGCCGATTCTGCAATTCATCACTCATCCATACTCAACACGTGAACAACTATCGAGAGGCCCTACGGATTCAGCGCTGGGACGACCACCGCTTTTATCACCACAGTCGCATCAACCAGTCGCTGCACTTCATCAGTGCAGCGTGTTTCCTGGTTTCCTATGTTTTGCTTTTCACCGATCCGGCACTCGCCGGACTGCTCGCGTGGGGTATATCGATGACCAGCCGGCAATCGGGCCATTTCTTTTTCGAGCCGCGCGGCTACGACCACGTCAACGCCGCCACTCACGATCACAAGGAGGAGATCAAGATCGGTTACAATCTCCGCCGCAAAGTGGTGTTGATGTCCATCTGGGCGTTTTCACCGGTGGTCGTCTACTTCAACCCGTCCGTCTTTGGCCTGCTCGAGGCGGGCGATGATTTCGGCGGCTACCTGCACAATGTCGGTCTCGTCTGGCTCGCCATCGGGATCAGCGGGCTGCTCTTCCGCGTGATCCACCTCTTTTTCATCAAAGACGTGATGACCGGGCTGGTGTGGATGTTTAAAATCATGACCGATCCGTTCCATGACCTCGCGCTCTACGCGAAGTCGCCCTTGGCGCTGTGGCGTGGCGAGCTGATCGATCCGATGGACCACGTGCACGAACCGAAGTCCGGCGAAGAATTCAGCTCCGCGGACGGAAACGAAACCGTTGCAAAAACGCGTCCTTGAGCATGCCTCGCCGGATACTGCGGTTGGTGAGCCCGGGCCGCGCCCACCACCAACCGTCCCTTTGCATCGCTTGAGCTGCTCGCACGAAGCGCTGCGCCACGGCCTCGAAATCGGCGTCGGTGAAGTTCAGACTGAAGATCAGCCGGCCGGTGCCGATCCAACTCAACGCGAGGCCCTCTGCGCGCAGGTAGAACTGGAGCATCCAGTTGTAGTGCGAAGGCGACGTGTAACTCACCGTCCACACCGAAGAGAGGTTGGCCACGCGCACGGGCAGTTGGGCGGCGTTGAGCCGTTCGTTGAGTTGGGCGGCGCGGCGATTCCAGCACTCGTCGAGCTCACGATAAATTGTCCGCACTTCGTCGGTCTCGATCCGTTCAAGGAAAACCTGCATCGCCGCCATCACGTGGGGATGCGAGTTGAACGTCCCTCGAGCGAAACAAATGTCGGCCGGACGCTCCTCGCGAAAACGCCGCATCAGATCCTTGCGCCCGCACAAGACGCCGATCGGAAAACCTCCGGCGAGCGTTTTCCCGTAGGTCACAAGGTCGGCGCGCACGCGGAAGTATTCCTGGGCGCCACCGCGGGCGAGGCGGAAGCCGAGAAAGACCTCGTCGAAGATCAACACGATGCGGCGGGCCGTGCAGACCTCGCGCAAGCGCTGCAACCAGGCGGTGTAGGCCGCGCGATCGAAATTCGCCGTGCGGCTGCTGTCGATGAGCGACGAATCTCCGGGCGCGACCTTGTTGGGATGCATCGCCTGCAGGGGATTTACGAGCACGCAGGCGATGTCGCTCCGCGTGCGCAAGACATGGAGCGTCGCGTCCGCCATTTCTTTCAACGTGTAGACCTTTCCCGGCGGCTGGGGGTTGCCCGGACCGGGCTGCACATCGTCCCACCAGCCGTGATAGGCGCCACAAAAGCGCACGAGATATTTGCGGCGCGTGTGATACCGGGCGAGTCGCACGGCCTGCATCACCGCCTCGGTGCCGGACATGTGAAACGACACCTCGTCCTGCTGCGCGATCGCGCAAAGGCGTTCCGCGTTCCACGCTACGCAGGGGTGAAGGCTGCCGAGCACGGGCCCGAGGTCCTTTGCCCGCTCGCTGCCTTCGGCCATGCAGGACTTGTAAAAATCGTAGCCGAACACGTTCACGCCATACGAACCCGTCAGATCGTAGAAACGCTGGCCGTCGAGATCGGTCACCGTCACGCCGTCGCTCGCGGCGACGAATCCGCCGAGCTTCAGGTGTTCGCGGAAATACCGGCTGAAGGGAAATGGCACCCGGTAGGTCCGGGTGAACTGAAGATCGGAGATCCGTTCACCGGCCGCGATTGTTTGGGCGATCGACTTGGGGTGTCGCGTGGCGAACTGCTGCGCGAGCCGTTGAAAATTTTCGCGGCGTTTCGACGCAATCTCTGGCGGCGCCGCGTCCGCCGAGAAAAACCGGGGTTCGTCATAGGAAAATCCGGGCAGCAGTCCCGCCACGCGTTTTGCCATCCGCGAATGGCCGGCCAAGGAGCGGTGTTTCGCGAGCGACAATTGCAGACGGCGCCCAGCGAGCCGCAGCGCGTAGACCCCGACGACAATCGCGAGCAGGTATTTCAACATTAGGAAAATCATGAACGAGAATCCAATGCGGACAAATCCGGCCAGTGCCAATCCGTCACCGCGTTCCCGAATGCAACAAGTGCGTGACAGCCTGTTGTTGCAGGAAGACCTGAACTTCCTGCTCACGAATCGCCTCCCGCGGGTGTGGCTCACGCGGATGATGGGCCGGTTCAGTCAAATCCAGAACCGCCACGTGGCGCGGGCATCAATCGCGGTCTGGCGGCTCTTCACCGACCTCGACCTCAGCGAGGCCCGCCAGCGCGAATTCGGCAGCCTGCACGCGTGTTTCACCCGAGAGTTACGGTTGGGCGCGCGGCCCGTCGACCCCGGGTCCGATGTCATGGTGAGTCCGTGCGATGGGATCGTGGGTGCGTGCGGTCACGTCGAAGGCACGCGGGTGTTTCAAGCAAAAGCATTCCCCTACGGCCTCGCCGATCTCTTCGGCACGGAGGCGGCCGCCGAGCCATTTCGCGACGGATGTTACGTGACGCTCCGGCTCACATCGGCGATGTATCACCGGTTCCACTCACCCGCCGAAGCGTGCGTGGAGCATGTGACCTATATCAGTGGGGATACTTGGAACGTGAATCCGATCGCGTTGCAGCGGGTCGAAAGACTTTTCTGCCGCAACGAACGCGCCGTGGTCCGTCTGCGCCTCCCCGACGGCCGCCAAGTCGCGCTCGTGGCTGTCGCCGCCATTTTAGTGGCTTCGATCCGGCTGCATTTTCTCAACGTGCTGTTGCATCTGCGCTGGAACGGGCCGAACGAAATTCCCTGCGATGCCCGCGTCGGGCGCGGCGAGGAGCTCGGCTGGTTTGAACACGGTTCGACCATCATCCTGTTTGCTCCGAAAGGCTTCACCCTGTGCGAGGGCACCGTACCCGGCGCGCGCATCCGCATGGGCCAGCGGCTGCTGCACATCCCGTCGCCATAGCCAGTACGGGCGCGGTGGAAGGTGCCGGCGTTACTTCGCATTATTCAGAGCGCGCTCCCGACGTTCGACGATCGGCCTGCCGCGCACCTGCGTCATTAGCCACGCCTTTTCGATTGGATTCATGCTGCGCAAATCCCCCCCCTCCCCCCACACGTTCAATTTCCTAGGAGCAATCCAGTTTCCTCGCCGCCTCCCCACCAAAACAAGTTTTGGCCCCGACGGGAAGAAACAGTTTTC
>CAMDOF010000056.1 GCA_945903465.1 Opitutus sp. GAS368 | reverse complement strand
GTGAGCTTCAACGGCGGCCGGGAGATTTCCATCAACGGCGTGCCGTCCGCCTACGTGCCGGTCACGATCGGCGGTTTCAGCACGGCCAGCCTGATCGGGAGCGGCGGCGAGGGTGGTGCGGGCCGCGGGACAGCGATGGATGTGTTTACCACCAGCAACCTGTCCCGCATCGAGGTATCCTTCTCGCCCACGCCGGAGTCGGACGGATCCGCCCTCGCCGGGTCCGTAAACCTGGTGCCACGCAGTTCCTTCGAGCGCTCGCGACCGGCCTTCAACGCCAGCGCCTACTTCTCCATGCTGAATAACGGGCGCGATATCCAGCAGAGTTCCCCGTTCAAGAAATTCCACCCGGCCCTCGATTTCTCCTGGATTGCGCCGGTGACCAAGAACGTTGGTTACACCATCTCCGGCGGATTCTCCACCCGAATGACTGACATGGAGCAGATTTCGAATGTGTGGCGCGGCGGGGGCACGGCCACCAACGGGGGGACGTTCCCCAATACCCCTTTCGACCAGCCGTACCTCTCCAGCATCACCGTCCAAGCCGCTGGCCGGAAGGCATCGCGCAGTTCCCTCGCCGCGACCTTCGACTACAAAATCTCCAGCCGCGACCGGCTGTCGTTAAGTGTGCAGTCCTCCGATTTCTACGCGAACCAGGACAACCAGACGCTCACGTTCGACGTCGGCCGCGTTTTGCCGGGCCAGTTCTCGCTTGCCGCCACGCGGGGCGCGGCGGGCCAGGGGACGCTCGGCCTCACCAACGCCAGATTCCTGCGGAAGACCTGGACCTACATGCCATCCCTGGTCTGGCGGCATGACGGACTGTGGTGGAAAACCGACGCGGGGATGGCCTTGTCGCGTTCCCGCAATCGGGCGCGCAGCATCGAGGAAGGGGTTTTCAACCAGACCACGATCCGGCGCACGGGCGTGACGGTTTCGTTTGAGGATGTCGGCTACTGGCGCCCGCGCACCGTGACCGTCACGGACGGGGTCACCGGCGCACCGGTCGATCCTTTTGCTTTGGCCACCTACGTCGTGACGGCGGCGACCGGCCACATGCGCAGCACCGATGACGCCCGTCGCAGCGCGTACGCCAACGCGCGCCACGACTTCGCCGGAAGCCTGCCCCTGTCGCTGAAGGTGGGCGTCGATCTGCGGGAAACGACGCGGGAAGGCCGTGGATTTTCCACCTCGTACACCTATGTGGGTCCCGACGGGAGGGCGAGCACCACGCCCGCTGGGAGTGACGATCTCGCGACGCCTTTCCTGAACCCGACATTTGGGCAGCGGATCCAGGTCAATGATTTTCCTCGGCTTACGGGTATTTCCAACGGGTTGTTGTTGGACCACTACCGGGCCAAGCCCACCTCCTTTGTCGCGCCCGATGCGAACGCCCTCTACCGCTCCGAAGTCGGTTTCTCCTCCATCGCCAAGGAGACCGTTTCTTCGGCGTATGTACGCAGCGATCTGGCCCTGCTCCAAAACCGCCTGAAGCTGGTCGGCGGTGTGCGCGCCGAGCAAACCAACATCGACGCGCAGGGCCCGCTGACCGACCCGGCGCGAAATTACCAGCGCGATGCGCAGGGCCGGCCCATCCTCGGCGCCAACGGGCGGCCGCTGCCCATTACCACCGATGCGTTGGAGGTGTCGAAACGCACCTACCTCGATCGCGGCACGCACGTTGAAAAAGAGTACCTGCGGATTTTTCCGAGCCTCAATGCGAGTTTCAACGTCCGCGAAAATCTGATCGCCCGGGCGGCGGTCTACTCCTCGATCGGCCGTCCGTCCTTCAGCCAGTACGCGGGTGCCCTCTCGCTACCCGATACTGATTTGCTGCCGTCACCAAACAACCGGATAGCGGTGCCCAATGTGGGCATTAAACCGTGGAGCGCGCAGACCGTGAATGTCCGGCTCGAATACTATTTTGCCCGCCTCGGCCAGTTTTCTGTCGGGACCTTTCGCCGTGATTTCGAGAATTTCTTCGGCAATACCGTGTTCCGGGCATCGCCGGACTTCTTAGCCCTTTACGGCCTGGATCCCAACCTGTACGGAGCGTACGATGTGTCGACGCAGCATAACCTGCCGAGCCGGGTACGCATGGAGGGAACCAACGTAAACTACAAGCAGGCGCTGACGTTTCTGCCGGTCTGGGCGCGGGGTGTGCAGGTGTTTGGCAATCTCAGCGTGCAACGGGCATTGGGCGAGGCGGCGGCAGACTTTTCCGGCTACGTGCCGAAGACCATCAACTGGGGGGCGAGTCTGACGCGCGAACGCCTGGTGGTGAATCTGAACTGGCACTATCGCGGCCGCACACGGACGGGACTGGTGGCCGCCGGCCCCAGCCTTGAGCCGGAAACCTACACTTGGCTGGCCCCGCGGCTCGTGACCGACGTGGTGGCCGAATACCGCTTTACCGCGAGGTTCTCGGTCTTCGCCAACCTGCGGAATCTGTACCATGTGCGGGAAGTACAGGAAATCTACGGTCCCAGTACGCCGGCCATCGCGCGCGGTCGGGTAAGCAACGCCGACTACGGCTCGCTGTGGACGATCGGAGTCAAGGGCAGTTTCTGACTAGTAACTCATCATCAATGAAACACCGCTTTCGCCGCCTCCTGCTCGCCACTCTCACCGTTGGGCTGGTCAACTTCAGCGCGCTCGCGGCTGAGACTGCCCGGCCGCGCGTCTTGGTGCTGACCGACATTTCCAACGAACCGGACGACGAGGAGTCCCTGGTGCGGTTCCTCGTGTACGCGAACGAATACGACATCGAGGGGCTCGTGGCGACGACCTCGACGCACCTGCGCACTCGCACCCGCGAAGACCTTATTCGCCGACAACTCGATGCCTACGCACAGGTGCGCGGCAACCTCGTTAACCACGCTCCGGGTTATCCCACCAGGGAACAACTCCTCGCGGTGACGGCCACGGGGCAAACGGCCTACGGCATGGCTGCGGTCGGCGAGGCCAAGGCTTCCGGCGGTTCCAGACTGGTGCTCGCAGCGGCCGACAAGAACGACGTCCGGCCGTTGTGGATCAGTGTCTGGGGCGGCGCCAATACGCTGGCCCAGGCGTTACACGATGCGCGCAAGGAACGTTCACCCGAGGAACTCCGGAAGCTCGTCGCGAAGCTGAGGGTTTACACGATCTCCGATCAGGACGACGCCGGGCGCTGGCTGCGACTCGAGTTTCCAGATTTGTTTTACATCGTCTCTCCGAGCAGCATTGGCGGGCCGGAATACTATCGCGCCACGTGGACCGGCATTTCCGGCGATCGTCATTACCGCAACGGCCCGCTCCTCGACTTCGAGCTCGTGGATAATCCTTGGCTGGAAAAGAACATCATTCACGACCACGGGCCCCTCGGCGCGCTCTATCCGAAGCTCAAATTCATCATGGAAGGCGACACGCCGTCTTTCCTCGGCCTGATCGAGAACGGCCTCGGTTGGTCCGAGAGCCCGGCGTACGGCGGCTGGGGTGGGCGCTACGTATGGTTTCAATCCTACGCGGAGACGCATCCGATCTGGACCGACAATCGCGACAACCGCGATACCATCGAAATCGCCGGCCAACCCCACACCTCCAATCAGGCGACGATTGCACGCTGGCGGAAACATTTTCAGCACGACTTCGCCGCGCGCATGGACTGGTGCGTGGCCGATGATTTCAAAAAAGCAAACCACAATCCCGTGGCGGTGCTCAACGGCGATACGACGAAGCGCATCGTGACGCTCACCGCCAAACCGGGCGACACACTCAAGTTTTCGTCCGCTGGCAGCCGTGACCCCGACGGCCATGCGATTACGAGCCGTTGGATGATCTATCGCGAGGCCGGCACGCTCGGGGACGAGATCAAACTCGCCCAGACCACTGGCAGCGAAACCAGCTTCACGCTCCCGGCCACGCTCCCGCCGCCCAGGCGCGGTGCTCCCGCCGACCACACCGTCCATGTCATCCTCACCGTCGAGGATAACGGTGCGCCCAGCCTCTTTGCCTACCGCCGGGCGATCATCACCGCGGTGGCCAAATAATTCCCCGTCCATAATAAAACCTGCGCACCCCGAGTGTCTTCATCGTCAGCTGGTTCAGCCTCATCGGCTCAGTCGTGATCAGCGCCCAATCAGTTTTAACGGGTGCCCCCACAAAAGAAACCGTCGAGCTCACTCCGTTGGTTTTTGGCGCGGATTCCCAAGTCGGCTATCTGGCCCGCAGACCCTTTCGGGTACTCGCCTCGCCGCATCCTTGAGCGATGTCGGGGCGCGATCGATGGACTCACCGCGGAGTTTCTCAAGGAAATGGGGGGCAACCAAGATGCTGGATGGCTGCAGCACTCCGCCAACGCCGGAAACGTCAACGGCACCTCGGACAACGATTTCGCAAATAATGCGCACGTGCTTCTCCACGACCTATTTCGTGCGTGGCTTCGCCTCCCAGCTCCGTCGGCTTGGACTTTTTCTCCAACGGCATCGTGCCAATCGATCACGCTCACCCAATCCCAGCCAAGTTCTTTTCACCGGGGACAAACTACGGATGCCACGGCGGGAACCATCACTTACGCCGTTCTTGGTTTTATCCCGAGGGCAATTGCCGCCGCAGATTGGCGCGTGTCGTCGGTGTAGATTTCGGCGAAACGGTGGTGAATCGCGGTGACAAGATGGAGGCAGTCTGCGGTGCGCAGAAAGACCGAGGCGGGTAGCGTGATGCAGGTCTTTGCGGCCGCCTCAACGATCGCGCCGTCAAGCGGAAGCCAAGTCCAGAAGCCACCGAGGTCATCGTTGGTAAACTGGCGAACCGCGATCATGAACTGGTCGCGAGTCCACTTTCTCGTAAGCGACCGACGGTGGAAAACGCCCATGAGTTCAGCGCGGCCGAGTTCCGAAATGCACACCTGATCTTCCGCTTCCAGCTTCAGTCGCACGGCGGGCGACTCCTTCTCGGCGAGGTAAATTTTTGCGAGGGCAGAAGTGTCGCAGAACATCATCCTCCGCGGTCTCCGCGGATTTCATTGAGCGCAGCTTGGATGTCCCGGCCGGGCCTTGGGAACGAACGAGGGCACGCCCGCTCGGGCTCTCAAGAAATCGCGCAACTGCTCAGATCGATTCCCGCCATCACGAGCCCCGATCCCCTCTGGCGCGGTGACCAAAAGGGTCCGACATAGTGGTCCGCACATAGTGGTCCGACATAGTGGTCCGCACAGTCCCCTGTACGGGTCCGAGTCAGCATACGCAGGCCTTCCGCACTCGATCCCCGCGAGGCATCGCAAGGTAGGGGCGAAGTGCGGGTCCGATTCAGGAGACATCCCTTCCGCACAGGGGACTGTGCGGACCCCTTTCGCCGACATCCCCGGGGTTCTGGCGCGGTGACTAAAGGGGTCCGACATAGTGGTCCGCACAGTCCCCTGTGCGGCTCCGAGTCAAGAGACGCCCCTTCCGCACAGGGGACGGTGCGGTGACCACTTTCGCCGACAGTCGCGTCCGGCCCCACTCGCTAGGCTCGGTCGGCAAAGTCCGGATCAACGCGAGGTCCCCCCCGCCCAACTCCCGGCCTGGAATCACCCTGCTTTCCTCCTTGAACGAAGGGACCCTCCCTCGCACTCCAAGTTCAGCCTAAAATTCTGCTTTCTTCGCGTAACGTGCGCGTTCACCGTCAGCTTTTTCCACCCTGAGCAGTTACCTTCACAAAACTGACCCACCTCCGCTGCCATGACCGTCCAAAAGTTCCGCCACTCCCTCCCTTGCGCGCCTGCGCTCGCTCTCCTCGCGGCGACCTTGTCCGCGCAAATCGCCCCGGCACCGGCCCCGGCGGCCCCGGCCACCGTCGAGACCGTTAAGCTAGAGGCCTTCACCGTCACCGGCTCAAATATCAAGCGGCTCGAAATCGAGCGCACGCTGCCCGTGACAACGCTCAAGGTGGAGCAACTCGAAATCTATGACGCCAGCCAGCCGTCCGACTTGCTGGCCTCGCTGCCGATGGCGGCGGGCCTCCCCGGCAACGAGGCGGCGTTGGCGACGCAAAATGCGCGCGGCGACAATGCCAATATTTCCTTCCGCGGCCTCTCGTCCGGCAACACGCTTATTTTGCTCAACGGCCGCCGCATCGCGTCGCACCCGATTTCTTGGAGCGAGCAGGGCGTGCCGTCTCTCTCCGTCAACGTCAATCAGCTGCCGAACCGGGGCCTTGAGCGCGTCGACATCCTGCGGGACGGTGCTTCCTCGATGTACGGGGCCGATGCGGTCGCAGGCGTCGTGAACTACGCGATGCAACGCCGGTTTCGCGGCACGGAGTTGGCGCTGCGCGGGGGCACCACCGCCTACGGCGATGGCACGGAGTATCGCGTCTCGCTCACGCACGGGCTCGATTTTGCCAGCAAGAAGGGTCGGCTCATTTTCACGGTTGACCGTTATGATCGCGCGGGAACGTTCCTGCGTGATCGCCCCTTTGCTGCCGACGGCGACCAGGTCACCCGCGCACCCGCGCCGTGGAATACCTACACCGACTCGACGTTCAACAAGCGCACGACCACGAGCGCCTACGGCCAGTTCAACACCGTCGTGACCAACGGCCGCGATCAATACGGCGCGTTCCTCATCACCAATCAGCGGCCCACGGGGATTCCCACGACATTTCTCAGCACGACGGGAAGTTTTTTTCTCATTCCGACCACGGGTACTGGCCAGCCGGGTATCGGAGTCTCCGCGCCGCCTCGCGCCGCCAGCGGACCCGGCAAGGAGTACTATTGGAATCTCAACGATGCCCGCTCGCTGCAGCCGCAATCCACCCGGCATAACGCCTTTTTCGGCGGTGAATACGACCTGAGCCCGCAGCTCACGCTTTTCGCCGATTTCAACGCCTACCACGCCCGCTCCGTCGTCTTCCGCGATCCTGATATCTACCAAAGCAGCGTGAACGGCCCGCTCGTGATTCCCGCCGCGAATCCTTTCAACCCGTTTGGTGAGCGCTTCTGGTCGCCCACCGGGGAGCCCAACTCTGACGGCACGCCGCGCCTCCGGGGCTCGCCGTCGGCCGTCAATGTCGTCAACCACCGGTTTTGGGATTTCGGATCGCGCGAAGATAGGGTCACCAATTCCGCCTACCGCGGCCTGCTCGGCTTGCGCGGTAAACTCACCGGTACCTGGTCGTGGGAGGGCGCCGTCATGCACGCCGAGGGTCGCGCCAACGAGAACGAGCCGATTCAGCGCACGAGCCTTACTCAGGCGGCCGCATTGTTGACCGATCCGGCCCGCGCACTCAACGGCTTCGGCCGGAGTTACGCGGTCCAGAACGGCGCGCTGGTGGATACCGGGCCGTTCCGCCATTCCGACGCCGTGAAGCAATCGACTTACGGTGTCTTCGAACGCGACGGCATGACGCGGCTGCGCAGCTTTGATGTGCGCGCCAGCGGCGATGTCTGGTCGCTGTGGGGTGGAAATCAACTTAGCCTCGCCTTGGGCGGCGAGTACCGCCGCGAGGATTTCAGCGATATTCGCGCGCCTTTCGCCGGCCTCAACCCGGCGGGTTCGGGCCTCGATCCTTTGCGCTCTGATGTCGTGAGCGCGTCGTCCGTGCCCGATACGTTTGCCACCCGAAATGCTTTTTCTACCTACGCGGAAGTGCTGCTGCCGCTCGCCGGTCGCGATTTCCGGCTGCCGCTCGTGCGGTCGTTGGACCTGAGCGCGGCGGCGCGCTCGGAACTTTACAGCGACTTCGGTCGCACCGTCAGTCCGAAGTTCGGCGTCGCTTGGAAACCCGCCGAGTGGATCATGGTCCGCGCGTCGCGCAGCCAAGGTTTCCGGCCGCCATCGCTCCCCGCCCTTTATCGCGGCAGCTTCATCGCCACGGCCCTCGGCAGTCAGGACACCTACCGCTCCGCCGTCACCTCGCTGCTCACCGACTCGAGCCTGAACCGCATCAACAAAGTCGCCGGTAACCCCGACCTGCAGCCCGAGAAATCAAAGGGTATTTCGACCGGTATCGTGATCGATGTGCCGCGGGTGCGCGGACTCTCCCTGACTTTCGACTACTATGAAATCCGCCACCGCGACATCATGGGCTCGAGTGGCTCTGTGAATGACGACCGCGATACTCTGGCCGCCGCGACTCAAGCTGCGCTCGCCGCCGGTCAAAATATCAACGCGATCGACCTCGGCTCCGGCACGGCCCGCTACCAGGGCGATGGCTCCGTGGTGCGCCTCCCAGTGACGGCGGAGGACCGCGCCTTCTTCGCCGCCTACAATGCCACGCGCGCCCCGAGTGCCCAGCGCGCCGTCGTCGGTGCGATCGACTTTCTGCGCACGACCTACTTCAATAAATCCGAACAGTTCGTGAACGGTTTCGACTTGGGCCTCAACTATCGCTTCCGTCCCTTCCCCTTCGGTAACGTCACATTCGAGACCAGCTGGACCAAGTTGAACGCGTTCTTCATTTACACCACGCGGGGCGCGCCCCGCACGGAACTCATGGAGACGAATCTCGCCGCCACCTCGGGCGCCTCGCCCAAGTGGCGCGGCAATGTGCAGCTGAATTGGCGCCGCGACCAGTGGAGCGCCGGGCTTGGTATGTTCTACATCGGGAGTTTCACCCTCTCCGGCGTCACCACCAGCCGTGCCACTTACGAGTCGCTCGGTTCGCCTTCCTCCATCAAGCGGGTTTTCACCAACGGCAGCACTCTCTATCGCATGGTCCATCGCGACACCCAGAACTACAACGCGTTTCTCTCTTATCGTCTCGGCAAGACCGACCTTCGGAATGGGCTGCGCGATATCAGCGTCCGCTTCGGCGTGAATAATCTCTTCAATACCGCACCACCGCTCTCCGACGATAACAACGGTTACGAATCCGCGCTCTTCAACACGCTGGCCAAGGGGCGCAGCTACTCGGTGTCGATCACGAAGAAGTTCTGATCTTTGTGCTGAGCTGCTCCACCGCTTGAGCCTTGGGCCGGTCGCGGATCATTCCCGCGACTAGCCTCGCCGGGCCGGTCTCGAGGGCCTGGCGAAATGCCAGAAATTATCGCCAGCGCCCAAAAAAATGAGCCTTGGGTTGGCCGGGTACCCGCGAGCAACGGCCAAGCGACCGATCATCCCTCGTGGCGCTCGCGGTCACCAAAAAAAATCAGGCGGCCGCGGCTTTGGTTCTATCCCTCGACCCGCTTTTTCGGCGTTAATGGGTGCCGGCGGCTTCGCCGGGCCATAAATAGTTGGCGACACTCCGCCGAATTATGCCCTCAGTTCTGCTTCACAATAAATTATGTACGCCCGTTTCTTTCGCCCGGCCTTAGTCTTTGCCGCCGTCTCGGCCACTCTCTCGGCGCAAGGCTCCTCGATCGCCAGCCAGCCCAAGGTCCGCGACGCTTTGGCCTTCCTCCAACGCGTCGAGCCCGAGACGCTCGATGAGCAGGCGCGGATCTGTGAGATTCCCGCCCCGCCCTTCGCTGAAAAAAATCGCGCGGAATACTACCGGAGACGTTTTGTTGAACTCGGCCTGAAGGATGTGCGGATCGACTCCGAGGGGAATGTGCACGGCGTGAGACCAGGGCGCAGCGCCACCCCACTTCTCGTGTTCTCCGCGCATCTCGACACCGTGTTTCCGGCCGGCGTTGACACCAAGGTGAAGCGGATCGGCACCGTCCTGAAAGCACCGGGGATCGCCGATGATAGCCGCGGCCTCGCCGTGCTGCTTGCGGTGGTGCGTGGGTTGCAGGAGAGCAAGCTCGCCACCGCGGGCACGGTAATCTTCGTCGCGACCGTCGGCGAGGAGGGCCTCGGTGATTTGCGGGGCGTCCGCCATCTTTTCGAAAAAGAGCTAAAGGGGAAAATCACGCACTTCATTTCGCTCGATGGCACGGGCCTCGGCTCCGCCAACGGCGCGGTCGGCAGCAACCGTTACCGCGTCACCTTCAGCGCGGCCGGCGGCCACAGTTACGGCCAGTTTGGCCTCGTCAATCCGATCCATGCACTCGGCCGCGCCATGGAAAAAATCGCTCGGATCGAGGTCCCCGAAAATCCTAAAACCACGTTTAACATCGGCGTCATCGGAGGCGGCACTTCGGTCAACTCCATCGCCCGCACGGCCACCCTGGAAATCGACTTGCGCTCGGTGAGTGCCGACGAGCTCGCCAAGATCGACGCGAGTTTCCACGCGGCCGTCGCCGCTGCGGTGAAGGAGGAAAACGAATTCTGGGCCACGCGCACCCGCAACCCCGTCGCCCGCGTGGCCAACAGCCGCACTCCCTTGACGGCTGCGATTGAGTCCGTCGGTCGTCGCCCCACCGGGCGAGTCGCGGACGACGCACCCATCCTCCAAGCCGTGCGCCGCGCCGATGCGGCGCTGGGCATCCTCACCAAAATGGATGCGAGCAGCACCGACTCCAATATCCCGATCAGCCTCGGCATCCCCGCCGCCACCTTGCGCAGCGGCGGTGATAGCACCGGCAACCATGCACTCGATGAGCAGTTCGAATCAACCGATAGCCATCGCGGTACCCAGCGCGCGTTTTTGGCGTTGCTCGAAATCGTGGGCCTCGCGCCCAGCCCATAATCCCTCCCTATGAAAATCTCGCTCCGTTCCCTGCCTTGGTTGCTTCCGCTCGCGATGGCCTCGCACCTGTTCGCGGCGGCACGAGACGACTGGCACGTCGAATTTCCCCCAGTGAAAATCGCCGGTAATCTCTATTACGTCGGCACCGCGGATCTCGCGATCTACCTCATCCACACCCCGGAGGGAAATATCCTGATCAACGCCAATTACCCGCAGGATTTACCCCTGCTCCGCCAGAGTATCGCGCAGCTCGGCTTCAATTACACGGATACCAAAATCCTCCTGCTTAGCCACGCGCACGGCGATCATGACGCCGCCGCCGGGTTGATCAAAAAGGAAACCGGTGCACAGTTGTTCGTGATGGCGCCCGATGTCGCCCCCGTCGAAAGCACCGCCTCTGGTCGCCCCGCCGCGAAAGTGGACCGTGTGCTCCAAGACGGCGATACCGTCGAACTCGGCGGCGCCACGCTGACGGCCCGCCTCACCCCCGGTCACACCCAGGGCTGCACGACGTGGACGATGCGCGTCGCCGACGGCGGCCGCACGCTCTTGGCTGTCATCATCGGCAGCCCCAACGTGAATTCTGGATTTATTCTCGTGGGCAACCAAAAATATCCCCACATCGCCGAGGATTATGTCCGGTGCTTTACCGTTTTAAAAAAGTTGCCCGCCGATCTTTTTCTTGGCGCCCACGGCGGTTATTTTGGCCTCAAGGAAAAATTCGCGAAGCTGCGGGCCGGTGGACCTAATCCCTTCATCGATCCTGCCGGCTACCAAGCTTACGTTTCTACGAAAGAGGCGGCGTTTCGCCAAGAATGGGCGCGACAGAAACAGCATCCCGGTTCTCCGGCGCCTTAGCCGTCCCGGGCTCGCCGGGGAAATCGATCGGTTTCCCGGCGCGTCGCAACCGGTTCCTCGGCGTCGCAACCGGTTCCTTTCGCAGCGCGGGCCAAGTCATCCCGGCAAGTATCCTCTGCGCCTTGAGCGATCGGCCGGCTCGTGGAGTCGGTCGAGCGGTTCCTCGTTTCGACCGAACTGATCTTTCGCTACCGCCGAGCGGCGGCGGGGCCTTCGCCATCGGTCCCTCTCGCCGGCGATTTTTATTCGCGACACCTGATCGCCACACGCTTCCTTCTTTCTCGGTATGATCACGATCCCCCCGCAACCCTCTGTCGGTTTGATTGGCCTCCATGCCCACCATCGGCGACAGGAGTGTCGCCGGTCCGACGGATGGGCGACACTCTTGTCGCCCCTGCTGCCTGGGAGCCTCCCCACCAAAACAAGTTTTGGCCCCGACGGGAAGAAACCGCTTTCCAGGCCCACCATCGGCGACAGGAGTGTCGCCGGTCCGTCGGATGGGCGACACTCTTGTCGCCCCTGGTGCATGGGAGCCCACCCACCAAAACAAGTTTTGGCCCCGACTGGAAGAAACCGATTTCCAGGCCCACCAACGGCGACAGGAGTGTCGCCGGTCCGTCGGATGGGCGACACTCTTGTCGCCCCTGCTGCTTGGGAGCGTGATGCCGATGGCGTCAGCCGGAGCGGTCGTCGCGCCGGCCATCGTGAGGCCGCGGGCGGCGGCCTCGCGGCGGATCTCCCCGGCGGCAAACTTCCCCGGCTCGGCGGCGGCAGGGTCGAGCGTCAGCGTGAGGGTCGGCGCGGCGAAGGCCGAAACGGAAGCGGCGCCGAGTAAAGCGCAGACAAGTTGAGTGAGGGGCGTTTTGATGGGGAATTACGTGCGCGTGCGGTTCCGGCGCCGATCATCGCGCAGTACTATTTCGGCGAGTTTTCAAAGTGTCGCCCGACCGCCCTGTGCCTTCACCTCGCGCCGACGCGCGTGGAGAATGAACTCAGTGTAGCCGTTGGGCTGCGCGTCGCCTTTGAAGATGAGGTCGCACGCGGCTTGAAAGGCGGTGCTTTGGTCAAAGTGTGGAGCCATCGGACGGTAGTTCGCGTCGCCGGCGTTCTGGCGATCGACGATGGCTGCCATGCGCTGCAGCGTCGCCGTGACCTGCGCCTGGGTGCAGAGACCGTGGCGCAGCCAGTTGGCGAGGTGCTGGCTGGAGATGCGGAGCGTGGCGCGGTCTTCCATGAGGCCGACGTCGCTGATGTCGGGAACTTTCGAGCAGCCCACGCCCTGATCAATCCACCGCACGACGTAGCCAAGAATGCTCTGGGAGTTATTGTCGAGCTCCTGCTGGACTTCTGCCGCGGTGGGTTTGGTCGCGCCGAGCAGCGGGAGGGTGAGAATGGCGGCGAGGCTGGCGCGTGGACGTTCGGCCAGCTCGGTCTGGCGCTGCGCCACGTTGACTTCATGATAGTGCAGTGCGTGCAACGTCGCGGCGGTGGGCGACGGCACCCAGGCGGTGTTCGCGCCGGCTTTCGGATGCGCGCCCTTGGTCGCCACCATCTGGGCCATGAGATCCGGCATCGCATACATGCCCTTGCCGATTTGCGCCCGGCCGCGGAGACCACAGGCCAGGCCGTTGTCCACGTTCCAATCTTCGTAGGCGAGAATCCAGGGCTGCGACTTCATCACGTTTTTCCGCACCACGGCGCCGGCGGCCATGCTCGTGTGAATTTCGTCGCCCGTGCGATCGAGGAAACCGGTGTTGATGAAGGCCACGCGCTCTTTCGCGGCACGAATGCATTCCTTAAGATTAATCGTGGTGCGGCGCTCTTCGTCCATGATGCCGACTTTGATGGTGAAGCGCGGTAAGCCGAGGGCGTCTTCGACCCGACTGAAGAGTTCGCAGGTCAACGCGACTTCGTCCGGCCCGTGCATTTTGGGCTTCACGATGTAGATGCTGCCCGCGCGGGAATTGCGCGAAGGTGACCGGCCTTGCAAATCATGCAGCGAAATGAGCGCCGTGAAGAGCGCATCGAGAAAGCCCTCGGGGATTTCCTGGCCGTCGCGATCCAGCACGGCATCGGTGAACATGTGATGGCCGACGTTGCGCGCGAACAGCAGGCTCCGACCGGGCAAAGTGAGTTGGCCGCCATTGGGCCGGATGTAAGTGCGGTCCGGGTTGAGCGTGCGCGTGTGCGGCTTGCCGCCTTTCACGAACGTCTCGGACAAATCGCCTTTTAGGAGGCCGAGCCAGTTGGCGTAGGCTTGGACTTTGTCCGCCGCGTCCACGACGGAAACGGAGTCCTCGAAGTCTTGAATCGTGGTGAGGGCGGATTCGAGCACGACATCCTTGATGCCCGCCGCGTCCGTCTGGCCGATGGTGTGGGTGCGGTCGAACTGGATTTCGAAGTGCAGCCCGTGGTTGACGAGGAGAATGGATTTTGGCGCGGCGGGTTCACCGGTGTAGCCGGCGAACTTCGCGGCGTCAGCGAGCGTGGTCGTCGAGCCGTTGGCGAGTGCGACGGAAAGCTGGCCGTTGTTCACCCCGTAGCTCGTGGCGTCTTTGTGACTGCCGCTGGCGAGTGGTGCGGCTAGATCGAGAAATTGACGCGCAAACGCGATGACCTTCGCACCGCGCTTGGGATTGTAACCACCGGATTTTTCGCAGCCGTCGGCTTCGGGAATCACATCCGTCCCATAGAGCGCGTCGTAGAGACTGCCCCAGCGGGCGTTGGCGGCGTTGAGCGCGTAGCGGGCGTTGGTGACGGGCACGACGAGCTGCGGCCCGGCAATCAGCGCGACCTCGGCGTCCACCTGGACGGTCGTGGCGGAGAAGTCCGGGCCTTCCGGCAGAAGATAGCCTATCTCGCCGAGAAAGTTTTGGTAAGCCGCCGCGTCGTGGGGCGGGCCAACATGCTGCTGGTGCCAGGCGTCGATCTTCGCCTGCAATTCATCGCGCTTCGCGAGCAGCGAGCGGACGCGCGGCGCGAGATCGGCGACGATTTTTTCCAGCGCAGCCCAGACGGCTGTCGGCGCGAGGCCCGTGCCGGGGCAGATGCGCTGGGCCAGAAGGTCGTTGAGGACGGTGGCGACCTGGAGGCCGCCCTGAGTGGTACGATATGTCATGGATTTAAATGGATCCTCTTAAATTATGGTCCCCACGGGAGCACGTTGAGGTGGTCAAGCTTCACGGCGTCCGCGCGTCGAGCGGGGCGTTGAACTTCATGCCGCGCACACGCAGGTGCGGTGTCTTTTCCACGTCCGGCACGGCCGCGGGCCCGCCGAGCCGGATCGTCTCTGCCACCTCCATCGCGCCAGCCATGGCGCCGGCCGCATCCGCGCCCTCGATCTGGATGGCGCGCGCCGCGCCTTCGACGCGCACCCGCACGCGGAAGGTCTCGGGCGCGCCGCTCCCGGCGACCGTCCGCACGACGCGGGTCTGCGCTGCGCGCACCCGCCGGGCCGCGGCGAGCTCCGCAGCGCTGAAGCCCAGCGGGCCCCCGTCGCGCGTGGAGGCCACTGCGCCCCACGCCCGCCCGGCCAACGTCAACGCCAGCACGGTCAGGCCGATCGGAATGAACCAATTCTTTTTCATGGAAGATAAAAATGGCGGCGCTCTGGTGAGTCTGCGCCGTCTTCATCAGGCAAAAGGAACCCTCTTCCGTCCAGAGTCTTTTTCTGCCGAGGAGAACACTCCTTCGCGCTCGATGCAGGAAAGCGACGGTGACGTAATCACCGTCCAGAGTCTTTTTCTGCCGAGGAGAACACTCCTTCGCGCTCGAGGGACTGGATCAAAACTCGAAGGTGTTCGTCAGCGTCCACGTTTGCGGGGTGGAGATGCGCACGCTGGCAATCGTGCCATCCGGCTGGGCGCTCACCGGGATGAGTTGGTTGCCCCGGCCGACGTTCTTCACATTCAACTGCACGTTCCAAGTAACCCGGTCGCTGAAGACCTTGCGCCTGTAGCCGAGCCAGAGGTCGACGTTGCTCTCGGCCTCGCCAAGGTAAGGATTCTTCACATCGATGATGCCGGTGACGCGGTCCGGCCCCAAAATGACCGGGAATCCGATGGCCGCCTTGTCCTGCCAGCGATAGGCTCCGCCGACGCGCGCGTTGTTGAGCTTGCCCCCTTTGAACGTGTAGTTCGTGACACCGTTGAAGCGCCAGCGCCGTTGCTCCGGCGCGGGGCCGCCGTCGAGGAGCTGCTGTTTCAGGACATTCACATTGATCCCATTGTAATCCGAACCGAGGTCGTTGGTCGTGTTGATGCCGAGCGGCAGACGCCCGGCTGTTCCGCCCCAAACCGGTTTGAGCTCGTCCATCATCTGACGGGTGGCCGCGCCCGTGTGGTCGTTGACCGTTTTCTGCTCTCCCACGTTGAGGGAGATTCGCCATTGAGGGGTCGGATTGTAGGTCAAGTCCACTTCGATGCCTTCCGCGATGGTGTCCTGAACGGCGACCACTTCACCGATGCGTTCCTGGGTCGTGATGTTGGCGTTGCTGGCGGTGTTGGGCGTAGAGGGGACGACGAACCGGTAGGTCTTGAACAGGGTCTGGGCAGGCGGTGACTTCTCCCACGCGTCCCAAGCCGACAGCTCCGCCCCGAAACCTTTCGCGGCCACCTCGTCACGGTAGGCGGTATTGCGGACGACCTCGGCCATGTTTTCGAGGCGCCGCACAATCGTGTTTTGGATTTCGGTGAACTGGGCGTTGGAGCGGGCCGAAGTTGTCGAGTATTTTGTCGCCCGCAGTTGGAGCTTGCCCTCGAAGATGCTGACGAAGGCGCTCCACTCCTGGGTCTCGCCGCCGACGGGGGCGATCGGCCGGTCGTAAACGTCGTAGCGCTGGGCGGTCGGCGACGAGTTGTCCGAATGGTTGTAGGCCAGGGAGACCTCGGCGCCGAAGGGCAGCTTCCGCCGCAGGAACGGCGGTGTATGGAGGACGAGGCCGTAGTTGAATTTGGTGGCTTCGAAAGGGACCGGCGCAGCCAGGATCGCCGGTTGGCTGACCAGTCTGAGGCCGTCGGGGCCGATCGGCGGGCCGTTGTATCGCTGGCTCGTATACTCGTCCTTGCGCCAGCCGAGGGTGCTCACGAGGGTATGATCCCACCAGTAGCTGTTGGCCACAAAGGCCAGCGAGTCGACTTGCTCGAATTGCCGCTGGCCGCTGGTGGTCACGTTGGAGTAATCATACTTGCCTTGGGGCACGACACTGAACGTGCCGGTCTTCCAATCGCCGAGGGGACGCGGCAGGGGGGCGGTGACATTAGGCGGCCGTTCGTAATAGAGCGCGGTCAGGCTTTTGGTCCCATCGATATTCTGGAGGGCCGTCACCCCTTGGGCGGAGTAGCCGGCGAGCGAAGAAGCATTCTTCAGAGTGGGGCCGAGGTAGGAGAGACGGACGATGGTGCGCTCGCTGCTGCCGGAGTTGAAAACCCGGTTGGGATTGTCGGTGGGAAGATCGCCCGGGGAGTTGCTGAGTTTCGCCGCTTGGTAGTCGTTACCCACGGTGTCGAGTCGTGAGCTGTAGCCGGTGTTGTCCCGTTCCTGGCGGGTGCCGGACCCGGTGAAAACGTGGCGGCCCAGCAATTTGGCCAGCCAGTGGGTCGAGCCCTTGGCGAAATCGAGTTTGTAATAAGCCGTCGCACGGTAGGCCTCGCGCTCGGTCTGGGCAGAGCTCTGGAAGCCCTGGGCGGTATTCACCATCGGGCGGCCCAAATTTGGATTGGGCAGGCCGTTCATCAGATGAGTGTTGATATCGATGGTCAGGGTAGTCTGCCGGAACTGGAGCGGCTGGACGTAGCCGTTTTTCATTTTCTGCCAGTCGTAGGCGAACTCGATGCCGGCATTGCGGCCGAGATCCTGGGTGAAGTTGACGTTGCGGGCATCCCAGAAGGCCCATTCCCGCTTGTTGGGACCGTCGAGCGTCTGATGGTAGAAATCGAAGATCTGCGCGTCGACGATGCGCTGGTCCTGCCAGAAGTCATACAGGAGGGGCTTATCCGTGTTGGCTTGCCGTATGTAATCCTGCGGATTGCTCAATTTGCGCATGCCGTCGTTCGCATAAGCTCCCGTGGCGGTCAGTCGCCCGCGGGTGTTGCCCAATTCCATCGCAATGATGGCTGGATTCAGCCCGGTAATGCCCAGGCGCGAAGAGTTGGGGTCTTCCGCGACAATGGTCAGGGACGAGTTGTTATTGATGCCGCTGTGCAGGTTTCCCGGGCGGTTGGTTAGGCTGATCTGGGCACTGCTGGCGCCGGTGAGAGGATTAAACGGCTGAAGGGCGGGATTCGTCGAGGGAGTGCCGAGGTAGGAGCCGAGCCCGGTGGTCGGGTTGTAGACGGGCTTGCCCATGGCAAACCACCACGAGAACGAGTCCATGGGCGGAGAGGTGTGGGGTTTGTTGGAAGTCTGTTTCGCCATTTCGGTGCTGGCACGGAACTGGGCTCCTTTCCACGGACGCACGGTGCCGGTGAGGAAATAGCGCTCGTTGCGAAGGTAGGCCGGCTCGATCTGATAGCGTTGATCCGCCAGGACCGTCGCGAAGCGCAAGGCGAGGACGTCCCTTTTCAGCACATAATTGTGGTCGAGCACAAAGCGCCGGGAAGACTCCTGGTCGAACTGGGTTTCAACCTTCGTTTTGGTGCGGTTGGGCTGGGCTTGGATCAGGCCGCTGTTGATGATGCCACCCGGCCGGCCCAGTCCGAAAAGCATGGCGTTGGGCCCGCGGTTCACCTCCACGCGGTCGACATTGTAACCATCCATCGGGGCATCGGTGATGAAGTAGTCGCGGGCCTGGTCAGCGGCGCCGAGACCGCGGACGCGCGTGTTGCTCTGGGTGCCGCGCATCGCATTGGTGAACTCTTGGAAGCCACCGGTATTGAAGCCGGATGCGCTGTAATTACCGGCCAGTCCATCGACCTCAGTGCCGGCGGTGTAGGCGAGCAGATCACCGAGGTTGTTCGCCGCGATGTCGTTCATGAAATCTTTGGTGATGACCGAAATCGAGCCGGCGACATCGCGGAGCTCGGTGCGGAGGCGCGTGCCGGCGAGCGTACTGGTCGCCCTGTAGCCGTCGTCCTTTTCCGCCGAGACTTCGAAGGGCGAGAGCTGGATCGTCTCGTCTTTCGAGGGGGCGGGAGCACGCGTGGGTGTGGGGCTGGTTTGGGCGATAGCGGCGGTCGAAGCCGCGAGCCACCCGGCGAGGGCGGCGAGCAGGGCTCGGGGTTGAGGTGTCATGGTTTAGGTTGGAGCCGGGGTTTATGGTGCGGGAAAAATTTCACTGGCGACGAGGCCTGGCGTTAAAAGGTGCCTTTGACCCCGAAGGTGACCAGCGCGCCGACTTGCTCTTGGCTGCGGAAGCGCGCGTGGAGCGGCGTGCTGGGGCCGAAGATTCTGGCATCGCTGCCGGCATCGGAGAAATTCCGGATGGCCGCAAACAAGGACAGCCTCCGGCTGAAGGCGTAGTCGCCCTGGAGGTCCACGTAGAGGTTCTTCGCATTCCAGTTATACGTGCCGGCCTCGATGCTGCGGCCGGTGACCGCGGCGCCGCGCTGGACGCCGCGGTAGTTCCAATTGGCGCGGAGGGAGTATTTCGGGCGGGAGAAACTTACGCCCCAGTTGTAAGTGCGCGGCGTGAAGCCGTTGAAATTCGCCGCGCCGTCGCCCTGCGTGCGCAGGGCGTTCGCATTCGCGAAGACCTGCACGCCGCGCGCCCAATGCGGGAGGAAGGTGAGCGCCTGCTTGTATTCAAATTCGAGGCCGGTCATCCGCACGGTGGTCGGGACATTATACTGCGTTGCCACCGAGTAGGCGCCATAGGTGGCGGGATCGAGGTCGTAGAGCGCGAGGAACTCCGGCGTCGCGGGGAAGACGGTGTTGCCGAAGAAATTCTTGAAATCGCGGCGCCACGCCCCGACGGAGAAATTGCCGACGCCCTCGAAATAATATTCGAGCCGCACCTTGGTCGTCTGCGCGCTCCAAGCCTTGATGGCGACGTTGTTCACGCTAATCCGATTGCTGGTGGCATTGGGGGCGTTTTCGGTGTCGGGCAGAGTGAGCGCACCGGCGTATTGACCGAAATCGGGCCGGCCGACCGAGGTGTAGAAGGCGGAGCGCAAGATCAGGTTTTCGCGGAGATGGTAGCTCGCGTTCAGACTGGGAAAGAGCCGCAGGTATTCCTTGGCGGAGTGCTGACCGCGATCGAGGAAGGTGAGCTTGGAGACCTCCAAGGCGTTACTCGTGGGAGAAATCAGGGAGGGCACCCGGCGGTTCGGATCCGCCGAGGTGGGGCTCGCGACGGTGATCACCTTGCCGCTGGCATCGCGCTGATAATTGCGCGTCGGATCGGTGAGCGCGCCCTCGCCCTGGACGTTGGTCTGTTCGGCGCGGACGCCGCCGACGAGCTTCAGCCGCCGGTTGAAAAACGCGGCGTCACCGCGAAAGTAGCCGGACGAGATCACCTCGGCGGCGCGCTGCGATTTGCTCACGTAGGAGCGGTACAGGGTGTTTTGATCGACCGTGAAATATTCCGGGTGCGCCTGGTAGAGACTATAGTAGCGGGTGCTGTCTAGCCACTGAATCTGGCCGAAGCCGTAGGGCGCGGTGTTCTGCGAGTTGAAGACGTCCAGAGCCACGCCAGCCCGGTCGTCGCTGCCGAGCGGATCGAGGGGTGTGGTGGTGGCGCGTTTGTCGGCCCCGACAAAGGTGAAGGACGGCGCACTGCCCCGGAGGTCGCGGATCTGGTGGCGAACGTCGAGGCCGGTCTTGAGGGCGACGGGCACGTCGCGCACGACGAAATCGCGGCGAAGATTGGCGTAGGCGCTGCGCTTCAGGTCGGAGGACGGGCGCTGGTTGCTGTTGCCGGTGGCGAGCGAGTAGTTGTCGAGCAGGCCGGGATCGACCGGTGCGCCGTTGAGACCGGTCACGGTGATGCGGCGCGGCCGCAAATAAAAAATGTCGTCGAACGCCACGGTCACGCCCGTGCGCCGAGCGAGGGGCGTGGTGAAAAAGCCCTTGTCGATATCGCTGAAGATATTGGTTGAGTGCGAATAGCCGGCGCCGACCTCGGATTTCCATACCGGGCCGTCGTGCCGCCAGACGAGCGTGGGCATCCACGTGGTGCCGACCTTTCCATCCGCATCGTTTTCCATGCGGAGCTCGGCCTGACCCGGCGCGCTGCGGGTGGACGTCGGGGTGAAATCGCCGGGGAGCACCTGGTTGATTTGGAAGTGCAGGGTGCGGTTGCTCCGCCGCTTGTCGGAAAACGCATATTGAAACCCAAACGACACCGTGTCGTTGCGCGTGAGCTTGTAGTCCATCGTCGTGCCGGCGGAGGAGCGGCGGCTGATCTTGCCGGCGTCGCGCACGGAGTAGTCGGTGAGATAGGGCCGGTCGGGCGTGGTGTCGGGAAAATTGCCGGGATTGGTGATCACGCCGTTGACGATCGTGGGCGCGCTGGTGGCGGCGCTGACGCCGCGCCACGTGGTCGACACGGAATCGAGGGGCGTGTATTGGGTGCTGTTGCCGGCGGAGACGGTGAAGCCGAAGCGCTTGTTCACGGGCACAACGTAGGAGAGTTCCCAGCCGGGATAGGTCTTGGCGGCATTTTTGTTCAGCGGGCCGGGCGACTTCGTGAAGGGGAGGTCGCGGTGGTTGTCCCGCATCAGGAGATAGACGCTGTAATTGAAGACCGGCCGCGAACGCTCGAACGCGCTGCGTGGAACCATGTTGACCGAGCCGGCCAGCGCCATGCCGGGCGACTCGGGCGTGGGCGTGTGGAGGACCTCGATACGGGAGATGTTGTTGAGAGAAACTTGATCGAGGAAGACGCCGCGATTGGTGCTCGAGCCCGAGGCCCCGGCGAGATCGAAGCCACCGATAGAGATCGGCACGTTGCCGGAGGGGACACCGTTCATCGAGAACTGGCGCGCCTCGCCGCCGGCGACGTTAATATTCATGCCCGGGAGATATTTGAAGAACTCGCCCACATTACCGTCGGTGATCGCGCCGAACTCTTCGGCGGAGACGACATTTTTCATACTCGGGGCGAACCGCTGCTCGTTGATCGCGATCGCGGCGCCGTCCATTTCCTTCGACGTGGCGACGACGAATTGCCCGAGCTTCACGACATCACCCGCCGGCCCGGTGTCGGTCCGGCGCACGCCGGCCTCAAGGTTGAAGTCGCGCTGCGCCGTGGCGCCACCGGTGATCACCACCGCTTCCGTTTGCATGTCGAGTCCCGTAAAAAATACCCGCACGCGCGCCGAGCCGACGGGGACGTTGGTGAGGCGGTATTGCCCGCTGGAGTCGGTGAAGGTTTCGAGGCCGGTGCCTTCAACCGTGACGCGGGCACGCTCGACGTATTCGCCGTTGCGGACATTGAGCACGCGGCCTTCGACGATACCAGTGGGGACGGACTGGGCGGAGGTGACAGTCGCGGTGAACGCGACGAGCGCAACTGCGAGAGTCGCACGACGAATCGAAGTGAGTAACAAGGATGAATTCATCGGGGTGGCGCCCCGACCGTGCGGTCCGCGGCAGTGCGGTCAAAAAAGGAATCGGCTGTGTCCGTATTGCGGACAGTTTTTTTCGCACTGCGGGAGACCGTCGGCGGTCAAACCGAGCCGATGTGACGGCGGATCGCCGCGAGGGCCTTGCGCGCCTTCGCCTCGGTAAAGCGGAAGAACGGCCACTTTACGCAGATCACCGGGGTCACCGCCGAGGGGTGCCCCGCCCAGGTGGCGACGGCGGTGATGTTGGGATCGGATTCGCGGCGATTCCACGCGATGCCGGTGCGGCGCGCCTCGTCGATCTCGGCGAGCAACCGCCGATCGGTCAGGCCGGCGCACAGATCGGGCCGCTGCGATAGCAGAAGTTTGCCGGTTGCGGTGCGGTGCAGCGGGTAAAGGGCGCTCTTGAGCGGATCAATGGTGATGGGATGGGCGGCCTGCACCCACTCGATGAAGCGCACGCCGCGCCCCTCGAGGAGACCAAGTTCGACGAGCTCGTCGAGCTCACCGGCGATGGCGTGGAGCGCACGGTGGTGGCGTTCCTTGATTTCCCGATACATGTCGCGGTTGCACCAATCGTGAAAGCGCTCGGTCGTGCCCCAGACATTTTCCTGGCGCGCGATCAGGCCGAACTGTTCCAGCGTCCCGAGCATTCGGAGCACGGAGGTGCGCGGAAATTTCAGGCGCTGGCGGATTTCGGGCACGGTCAGGCCCGCGGGGTTGCGGGCGAGCAGCGTGAGCAGGTCGAGGCCCTTGAGGAAGGACGTGGCGATTTCACGTTTTTGCCGGGGGTGAGGCTTGGCCGTAGTCATAGCGTGTTTAATCGGCCGGCCGGGGGCGGCGCGAGGTTCAGATACCATGCATGTGTCCGGGCGATTTTTGGATCGGAACGAAAGAGCAGCCCAAGGGTGGTCTTGTCGTCAGCCGACGTGGGCTTGTCCTTTGTTTTCACGCCGCCCACTTCTCCACGGTTTTGCGCACTTTCGCCCCGCGCGTGCGCTCGAACTCCTCCAGATCATACGCGCGCTGTAAATTCAGCCAGTTCCGTGCGTCCACTCCCAAGAACACGCCCAGCCTCACAGCCGTCTCCACGGTGATTGCCCGCGTGCCCGCACAGATGCGCAAGACCTGAGCCTGCGGGATGCCCGTCGCCTTTGCCAGTCGGTAACGCGTGATGCCCATCGGCTCAAGGAAGTCGTGCAGCAGGATCTCGCCCGGGTGAATGTTCGGCAGTCGTTTCGTTTTCATGGAGGGAATGGGCTTATTGGTCGTCGATGATCTCGACGGCGTGCGCGTGCTCGCCGTCCCAGACAAAACAGAGGCGATATTGGTCGTTGATCCGAATCGAATGCGGCCCGGCCCGGGTTCCTTCAAGCGCTTCCAGCCGATTGGCCGGGGCGAAAAGCGAGGACGGCCGCAGCGCGATCAGAACGTCCCCCGCACGCCGGCCGAGAGCTGGACGCCGTATTCGGTTTCTTGGTACTGGCGGGCATACGCGGGGGTTTGCGGGCCATAGCGGAGGAGCGTCTGCGGCTCGTTGAGGGCGTTGTTCACGCTCGCGGCCAGGGAGAGGCGGCGCGTGAGCTGCCACGTGGCGTTCATGTCGAGCGTGATGCGGGCCTTGTAGTATTCGTACCCGTCGGGGCCGAACACCGCCTGCGGCGCCCGCCGATCCACGCCACGGTAGTTCCACCGGGCGGTGACGGAGATGCGCTTGTGGGCGAACGTGGCGCCCCAGTTGCCGCTCTTGGGGACAAAGCTCGTGAACGCCGCGCGCGGCTCACCATCGAGGTCGAGGAAGGTCGCGTTGGCGAAGACGGTGAAAGGCGCGCCGAGGCGGCCGAGCACGCGCAGCGAGTGACGGGTGTTGAATTCCGCGCCGGTGATGCGGGCGTCGCCGGCATTGAATTTGGTGAGGACATTCCAGCCGAGATAACGCGGGTCGAGACTGAGCTCGCTGAGCAGCGCAGCGTCGGCGATGCGGGCGGAGTCGCCGAAGAAGTTGGCGATGTCCTTGCGGAAGACACCGGCGCTGAGGAGGCCTCCCTGCGGGGTGTAGAATTCGAACGAGAGATCGAAGTTATCCGCGGTCCACGGTTTGAGCGCGGGATTGCGGATGCTGAGCGTGCCGCGGCCGGTGACGGGATCGGGATCGTTGTCGTTGATATCGGCGGCTGTGGCGACGGTGCGGGGGATGATGTCGGTGAAGTTGGGGCGGCCGTAGGTCCGGGCCCACGCGGTGCGGGCGACGAAGTTTTCAGTCACGTTGAAATTCAGGTGCGCGCTCGGGTAGTAGCCGCTGTAGGCGCGATTGGAAGAGACGGCGCGCATCTTGCGGGTGAGGAGGAACTGCGCGTAGGAATTGACGGCGCCCGCCTCGGGCTTGCGCACGCGCGCGCCGGCGGCGGTGCGGACGTAGGCGCCGTCGGGGTTGCGCTGCCAGACGGCGTCGGCGTTGTTGAGGCCGCCCTGGCCGTCGTCCTTCGTCTGCTCGAACCGCACGCCGCCGAGCAAACGCAGCCGGTTGTGAAAAAATGCGACGTCGGTCTGGGCATAGGCGGAGCGGACGGTCTCACGGACGAATTCAGAGCCGTCGATCCGGGCGTTGCCCTCGGCCACCGCCTGCGCCTCGGTCTTGGTGTAGAGTGCCGGACTGGCCTGATAGGCCTGAAAGGCGCGGACCGGCGCCATCCACTCGATGCCGAAATAGCCGTAGTGTGAGTCCATGTTGCGATAGACCTGCATGCGGTAGGGCTCGGCGGTGGCGTTGGCGGGGCCGGCAAAGGTCCAGTTGATCGTCTGGGGATTCGTATCCAAACGCTGCATACGCTGGGCGCCGCCGATCTGGAGGGCGGTGGGAAACGGGAGAAAATCCAGACGGCGGCGGACGTTGAGGTAGCCGTTGCCCGCGAGGTTGATGGTGTTGGTGTCGGCGACGTTGGTTGTGGTCGGGCGGTAATTCGAGAGCGAGCGCCACTCGAATGGCTGGTTGGTGGCGTCGAACACCTCGATGCGGCCGGGCTTGTCGCCCTCGATATCGAGGAAGTTGATCCGGATGGGGCGGTTGTTGGTGGCGAGGGCCTGGTAGAAGAAGCCGCCGTCCCAGTAGCGGCGTTTGAAGCGCGACTCGGATCGGCTGAGGCCGGACTCGATCCGCCAGCGACCGTCGTCGTAGCGGAAGGCAAGGTTGGTGTTGTCGCTCTTCTGGTTCGCGAGCTGCGCGGTGCCGTTGTTGGTGATCGTGGCGCGGCCGAGAGATCCGCGGAAATATGTCGGATCCCAGGTGGCATTGGGCGAGGCGTTGGCGGGCGTGGCCGTGCCGTTGGCACCGGCGTTGAACGTGAGCTGGAGCGCCCCGATCCGCGTCGTCGAGCGGTTCATGACGTGGCCGAGGGACAGCACCCCGTGGCGCCACACGCGCCAATCGGCCTTCGCGCTGAAGGAATTGCGGGAGATGTTGCGCGGGCCGTCGATCAACAGGAAGGACTGGAGATAGGGATTCGTCTGCGAGGCCGTCGCGAGCTCTCCGCCCGCGCCCGTCGTAGCCCAGGTCGTGCGCGCGAAGTGCTGCTCATTGTAGATTTCCGCCGTGGTGCCGGCGATCACGAGGCCGAAGTCGCGCGTGATGGGCCACGTGAAGTCAAAATTGGCGCCGGGGAGAATGGTGTACTCGAGCTGATCGCGCTGCGAGTGCGGCGTGCGGTGGAGCGAGAGCTCCTCGTGGTTGCCCACGAGGTTGACGCCCCAGCGAAGTTGCCGGCCGCTGCGCTCGAAGGCGCTCTTGCTGATGAGGTTCACCGAGCCCCCGAGCGAGTCGGCGGGGTTGGCTGGCGTGGGGACCTTGGCGAGCTCGATGCGGGAGATGTCGTTGAGCGCCATCGAGCGCACATCGACGGTGCGCGTGGCACCAGTCCAGATGTTGGTCGCGGGCGCGCCGTCGGCGGTGATCGACGTCATCGCGCCGCCGAGGCCGCGCACGGAGACACCCGCGATGTCAGCGTTGTCGAAATCGGCGGTGAGGCCGGGCATGAATTTCAAAAACTCCCCCACGCTTCCGCCGAGCACATCCCCCAGCGCGTCGGTCGAGAGGACGTTCTTCAGGTTCGGGGCGAAACGCTGCTCGTTGGTCGCGATGGCCTGCGCGTCGGTCTCCTTGTCGGTAGCGACGACGAACGCGTCGAGTTTCACCGCCGCCGTGTCGCGCCCGTAGCGCTGCGCACTCGAGAGATCGACGTGGTGCTCGACCGTACCGCCAGCGGACACGGTGAGGCTGACGACGACGGCGTCGAGGTCCGTGTAGAAGAACTCGACGATCGCGGGACCCTCGGGGACGCCGATGAGCTGGTAGGTGCCGAAGTTGTCGGTGAACACGACCTGGTCGCCGCCGCGCAGCGTGACCCGGGCCTTGTTAAGGTATTGGCCGGTGACGACGTTCTGGACGCGACCGGTGATCGTGCCGGTGGCGGCGAGAGCGACTCCGAGGGAAAGGAAAAAAACGGCCGCGGTCAGCCGGCGAAGCGAAGCAATCATGGGTCGAGAAAGAGGTGTTATATAGATGGCTGCTAGAAAACTGGATTTGCGGGGAGACGGGGTTTGGCTGCTAAGAAACCCCCTTTGTTAAGCGTCGGGGCAAAATGTTGGCTCGGTTTTTTTCTGTCACGGCCAAAATCCGATTTTGGGGCGGGACCTACTCGGAAACGGGCTTTGCGGGGGGGAGGGGTTTAAGGCGAGGGGGAGGGTGGGATTTGGATGAGTTCGCTGGAGCTGAGTCGATTGGCTGCTCCGTGATCCCGTTCAGCTAAACCTCGAGCGGATAACGCTCCGCCTTCGACCCGGCCGTGGGCACGACCGAGGAGCCGGATTTGCCGCCGCCGCCCGGGCGGCAAACAACGTGATTACGAGGAATGATCGCAGAATTTACCATTTCATGATTCCGGTCGGCCGGGGAGGGCCGAGCTCCGTCGAGGCCGAGTTTTCTGCGGGGTGTCGCTGGCTGACGCCCGCAGGCGCCGGCGAGCGGCACCCGGACGCCACAGGATTACGGCTTGGGGGCCGCTTCAACTTGAAGTCACTCCGGGATCAGAACCTGCCGTTCATGCCAAACGTAATGGTCGTGAAATTGATGATCGTGGTCCGCATTCGATCGGGGACGCCGGTGTAGAGTTTTTGCGGTTCGTTGAAGAGATTGGAAACGTCGACAGAAAAGCTGAGGTTCGAACGTACTTGATAGGCCAGGCCGAGGTTCACGGTGTTGCGCGCAAAGCGATAATAGTTCAACGACGGGGCCGTGGCCGAGTACGTGGAGACGTGACTACCCGTGAAATTGTACAGCACGCGGGTGCTGAAGCCGCGGTAGCGCCAGCTCAGGCTGACGTTGCCGGTCCGGGGAATGAAGCCGGCGATCTGTCCCGTGGACTGGTACGCCTTGCCGCCAAAATTTCCGTGGGTATTGAGGATCGTATAATTGGCTGAGCCGCTGAAACCCTTGAGCAGGCCGGGCAGGAAGGTGAACTGTTGCCCGTAACTGAACTCCCACCCTTGCACAATCGCGGTGCCGGCGTTCGAGGTCGTCAGGCGCGTGAATCCGGCGTACTCGCCGTTGTAGGCGTTGTCGTTCCCTGTCTCCACGATGCCGGCATTAGCGCCGCTGACGATGTAATCCTTGATCGTCTTGTGGAACCAGCCGACTGAGAGGTTGCCCACCGGTTCGAAATAATAATCGAGCGTCGCGTCCCAATTCTGGGCGGTCTGGGGCAGAAGACTGGGGTTGTTGATCGTGATTGTCTGGGCCGTTTCGTTCACCGTCTCGTTGGGTAGCAGGTTGGACAGTGCCGGGCGGCCGAAGCTCGTCGACCAGCTGACGCGGGTTTTGAGGTTGGACGTGATGTCATGGTTCAGGTGGGCGCTCGGAAACGGTTTCTTGTAGCTGCCCTCGGTTACCCGCCGCGTATTCGCGTAGTCGCGTGCCGCCGAACCGACCGGATCGGCCAGTTGCTGGGCGGCGGTGCTGCCGAAGCGGGCGCGGACCCAGCCCCAACCTTCCGTTTCGGTCTTCTCCGTGCGTACGCCGGTCAGATAACCGGTGCGAGCCAGCCACCCCTCATGGCCAAATTTACCCTGCGCCATCGCGTAGCCTGCGGTCACCGCTTCAGTGAAACCGCGCTGCCCGGTGTACTTGGAGACCTGCTCGGAATAGTATTGATCTTCGCGCCAAACCGCGGGATCGGCGGGCTGGTGATCCCGCATCACGGGCACCACCTCCCACATCGGGAGCCGGGTGCCGGTCTTGATCGAGGCGAACGTGATGAGGGAAGGATCCGCGGGCAGCCCCGTCGTGCCGGTGTAGCTCCAGCGGCGGGAGTAACTCCGGTTCACCAACGTCTGCTCGCGCCAGGCAAAGCCCAGTTTAAAGAAAGTCGGAACCTGGATGGGCAACGCGTAGCGGACATTGCCCCGGAGCTGCTTCACCTTTTGCTTGTTGTTGTTCGGCGTGACCGTGAGGCCGTTGGCGATCGGGCGGTAGTTGGCCGCGTTGGTGATGTCGGCCCCCTCGGTCTGGGTGAATCGCGGATAGAGATCGGACTGGGTGCGATCGAGGATCCAACCGACGTTGCTGATGCGCTGGGTCAGATAGGCGCCCACGCCGGTGCCGTTCCATTGGTTGTTCTGCGAGGCTCCGGCATTGTAATCAATCTGCAGCGGCCCGTACTCGTGCTCCGCACCGAAATCCAATTGATAGACGCGAACCAGATAGTTGTTGGGTCCGGAGGTCTTGATATCGATGACCGAGCTGGCGACGCCGCGTACCTGCGTGATGAGATTGGTGAAGCCGGGGATCACGCCCGACGTCGTGGCGTTGGGCACGGTCGTGGCTGTTCCGGTGTAGGCCCGTGACTCATAGACCTTCCGGAATTTCTCGATGTTGTCGTTCGACGTGAGTTTGAGCGTGAACTTAGAGTTGGCGGAGTAGCGGTAGTCCGTCTTCACGTTCACGCTGCTCTGCTTGCGGTTGTTATAGTTATCCCACGTGCGATAGCCCCAGAGATAGGCGACGTCGTTCGGCGTGTTCTGAAAATCCCGATCAGTGCCGAAGCCCCCCACGCCGTTTTCACTGTAAAACAAATTGACGGCGACGCCGAGGTTGCGCTCGCCGCCGAGGACGCTGAACACCTCCTGATAGCCCAGCGTGAACAACGGATGGGAACGGTGGCCCTCGCGGAGCGGAACCTGTTCCGTCAAGGAAGGCGCGGTGCGAACGGTGGCGCTGTACGTGAGACGGCGTTTCTCCTTCATGCTGAGCGTCGAGCGTGTCTTCATGTTAATCGTTCCGCCGAGCGAATCGGCGCCCTTGTCCGGAGTATGCCCCTTGATGAGCTCGAGCTGCTCGAACATCGTGCCGGTGATGCTTTGCAGTTGGAAGCTGCGATCCGTGCCGATGCTCGGGAGAAGCCCGCCATCCACGGTGACGGTGTTGAGCCCGGGCGCCATGCCGCGTACGTTGAACGCGTAGGCGAGACCCTCATCGGTGGGGTTGCCCGCGATGCCGGGGAGGCGCATGACGACCTCGCCCGCGCTCATGTTGGGCAGATTGCCAAACGAATCCATCGCGACGATGTTCTTCACGTTGTCCGCATTGCGCTGCGCAGTGATCGCCAGCGCGTCACCCTCACGCTCTCCGGTAACCCGGAACTCCTGGAGCATGTAAATGCCTGTGGTCAGGCTGAAGTCGCGCACCGCCCGCTGGCCCGCGGCGACCGTCACTGGGTTGCGCACGGGATCAAGGCCGATGTAGGACACCACGACGTCGTGCGCACCGGCCGCCACGCTCGGAAGCAAGAAGCGTCCCGTGTTGTCGGTGAAGGTGGTCAGGCCGAGCTGGGGGACTTCGATCTTCGCGCCTTCGAGAAATTTGCCCGTGGCGGCGTTGCTCACGGAACCGGTGATGGTGCCGATCTCGGCCGCGGGTGCTGAAATCACCAAGAACGCGAAGGTCAGCAGCGTAAGCAGCGTGAGCGATCGCCAGCCGCGACCGGACATGACGGGGCCAATTATTGATAGGAAACTGGATTTGCGGGGGGAGGGTTTTAAGGGGAGGGGCATGGTGGGATTTGGATGAATTAGCTGTAAATGAGTCGATTTTAAATGAGTCGATTTCGAGAGGGTGGCGGGTTCGGTTGATGTTGGGGACTTGGGGCGCGGAACGGCAGGCTATGGAAAAGGGGATTGCAGGTGCGAATCGAGGCGCGGCTTGCCGTTTGCGGGGCAATCATCGCGGGGGCAACGATGCGCGGATGCAGGCCTCCGGATCGTTCGGAGTCAAGGAGCCAGCGTTTTTTAAAATTTCCTCAGGCCGGCTCCGGCGCGTCGGCTGGCACGTCGCCAGCCGTGGGGGCGGCTGGGTCGGCGTCGGCGCAAGGTGGCGGCGTCGGCGCAAGGTGGCGTCGGCGTCGGCCGGTGGCCTGGTCGTCGGGGCGCGTGGACTCCGTCCAGAAGACCGGTTCGCTCGCGGCGGCTTCGGGCTGGCGGGCGACGGGGCCGGCGGCCGAAGGTTCAGGTTCGGCCCGGTGGACCGGACGTTGGGGTCCGAAATCGCGTGGCAGGGCGGCGACCACGGAATCTCGCGACGGATAGCTGCGAGCGCCCGCGAACAGTCCACCGGTGCGCTCCACTCGCTGGCGCTTGCAGCCACTTGCCAGGTTGCCTGGCGGTCGCCGGAGAGCGAGAAGCCATCCCGCTCGCACGGGGTGGTCGACCGTGGCGCCCGTTTACAACGACATCGCACTTTCTTGGCCGCCGGTCAAAAAAAACCCGGACCGCGGCGCAATTAATCCTTGGCGAGGCACTGGCATGGAGGCCCCGTCGCTCACCGACGTGCCGCTTCGCGACGGAAATCACGGCATGGCGCAAGCGCCCGCCCTCCACCACCGGGTGACGGCCTGATCATTTGTGAAAGTGAGTTCGACCGAATTTTTATGGCTAAAACAGGTACGTCGCCCGGACCGTCCAGCCGTGGCGGACCCGCGGCAATTGGTAGCGGAGGACCGTGCCCGGGGTCGCCGCCGAGAACGGCAGGAGATCCTCCTGCCGGAAGAGGTTTTCGACGTTCAACTGCAGATCGAGCGACTGGCCGCGGCGGATCCGAATCTGTTTTCCGAGCATCAGATTGAAGAGGATCGAGCTCTGGCCGTAGATCGGGTTGTTGTCGTTCGCGGCATCGAAACCGATCACCGCTGGGCCGCGGTAATTGGCGCCGAAGCCCACCCGCGCGGAGCGGAGCAGCGTCGGGACGCCCTCGGGAAAGCGATAGCTCGTGAAGGCATTGAACGACTCGCCGACGAAGGAGAGTGGCGGCTTGCCGGTGCCGTAATTCACGATGTCCACGAGCGACTGCACGTAGTCGTAGGCGTCGTTGAACGTGGCGGGGTTGAGCACGAAGTCGCGCGACGGCGTGTTGTCGCGCGCGCGGACGAAGGTCGCGACCGTGGCGGGGGTCGACTCGAGGGGTGCACGGCTCCCGTTCCAGGCGGCCTGGTTTTCGGCGAGGAAGCCCTTGATGCTCGGCGCGAGGTCCGTGAACACAATTTCGGGCCGCGCGTAGTTGAGCGAGACGCTCCAGCCCGGCGCGAGTCGGCCGGTGATTTCGATTTCGCTGCCGCGACCGTCCGACGTGACGGTTTCGCGGTACTTGGAGGTTCCGACCTGGGTGGTGCCGAGGGCGGTGAGACTGACGGGCAGCGGCTGGCCGGTGCGCAGCATCGTGGTGAGAAGGGTGTTCAAGACGGGAATTCCCTGGGCGCGCACCGTGTTGCTGGTCACATCGTGAAACTGATCCAGGCCGATGTTGCGGTAGGTGCTCACGTTCACGTAGAGGCGGCCGTCGAGAAGATTGAGGCGCATCGAGTAGTCGCGCCCCTCGCCCTTGCTCGGCACCAGCAGGCGATCGTAGATGTCGGTGAAATTGCTCTGGGGAAAAACGCTCTCGGATTGGTTGTACGAGAAGCCGAGCCACGGCAGGGGCATGACGACCGTGCCAAATGTCTTGGTGGCGCCGGAGTACGCAGCGGCGGTGGCGTCATCGAAGATAAACGGTCGCGTGACCCACAGGTTGGTGGAGTTGGGCAGGCGCTCACCGCCGAGGGAGGCGTTGTTGTTGTCGATCGACTCCCGTCGATAGCCGGCGGTGAGGACGATGCGATCACCCGGAAACCGGCTTTGCGCCGCGAGCATCCCGCTGGTGCTTTTGGTTTCGTTCCACGGGTATGAGTTGTTG
This sequence comes from Opitutus sp. GAS368, assembly GCA_945903465.1. GTDB lineage: Bacteria > Verrucomicrobiota > Verrucomicrobiia > Opitutales > Opitutaceae > ER46. The sequence continues at coordinate 8,550 of CAMDOF010000056.1, read as the reverse complement.
AAAATGTATGCCGCCTTCATCCCCTTCGCGTCGGGGATTGGGTTGGCCCAGGGGTCGAGCGCACCGCGGGCGCCGCCGGGACTCCAAAAATCAAGGTAGGTGCGGCGGAAGATGATGTTCGTCGCGGAATCGATCGGCTGGGAGTTACCGGGCGCGATGTTGTATTCGCCCACCGTGCCGTTGCCGAAGAGGTTGTTGTTGTGCTGCCATGATCCGGCGAAACTGTGGCGGCCCCACCAGGGGTGGAGCCGGGTCAGGTTGAGTTCGTAGCCCACGCTGGCGCGCATCGATTCGCTCCGCTGATCGAACAGTTGCTGCGTCACCTGGCCCTGGACGTAGGGCAGGCCGACGAAGGGGTTGGCCCGCGCGATGTCAGGCAACAGCGTGCCCGGGTTGCGGCCGCCGGTGATCGCCGAGTCGCCATCGGCGTAATACGCGCCGGGGAGGACCGGGTTGGGGTCGCCGATTGCGTTGGCCGCGGCCTGCGTGAATCCCCGGCGGTAGGTCGTGCGATTGTAACCGAACTCGAAATTCAGGCCGCCGATCCGCTGGTCGATGAAGACGGAGTAGAGCGTGTAGGTGTAGTTGGCGTTGCGGCCCGGGCCGGCGAGGTAGGCGTTGGCCGGGATGACCTGGCCCCAGTACGGATCGTCGACGGTGTTGCCGATTGGGGCGTTGGCCCCCGAAATCGTTTCCCAAAAACCGCTGGCCTGCGTCCCCGGGAGATCCGGACGCAAATCGGCCCCGACCATCGAGAGGCGGAACGGCTGCGGCCGGACCTGCGGCGCAAACACCACCTGCTGCGTGTTGATGGAGCGCAGCAGCGTCGGGGCGGGATTCGTCCCCGGCAGAAGCGGGTTGCCCGCGAGCGGCGAACCGTTCTTCACCCAGCGCGAATAGCCAAAGTCGGCGTGCGGAAAGTTCCCGCCCGTCACTTGATCGCGGACCATCCGCTCGACGCCGGCGCGGATCTGGGTGCTCTTGAACGGCTGATACGTGGTCGCCAGCGCGAAACCCTTCTGCCGCTGCATCTCGAACTCAAACCAGCCTTCGCGGTCCTCCCAGACGCCGTTGGTGCGCAGCGCGAGCTTGTCCTTGATCAGCGGCACCGCGAAATCGAACTCGGTGCGCTTCTTGGCAAAATTGCCGACGGTGAGCGTGACCGATCTCTGCCGGCCGTTCAGGACCGCCCGCTTCGAGGTCAGATTGAGCGCCCCGCCCGGGCGGCCCGCACCAAAGAGAATCGAGTTGGGTCCGCGGCTCAGGTCGGCCCGGTCGACGTTGAACCGATCCGAGGCGAGAATGCCCCGGCCCTCGACCATGTTTGGCAGGTAGTCGCGCGAAATGGCGGACTCCGTGAAGCCGCGAATGGTCGCGCGCACATCGAACGCCTGCTGGATGCCGCCCGAGGGATCGCTGCGTTCGTGTTCCGAACTCATCGCGAACTTCAGCATGTCGCCGACGTTTTCGGCCCCGATGTCGTCGAGAAATTCCTTCGTGAGCACGGAGATCGCGGCCGGCGTGTGCAGGAGGCTCGTGTTCATCCGGGTGCCTGAAAGCGTGTTGCTCGCCCGGTAGCCCTCGTCGCCCTCGCTGGAGACGACGAAGGGCGAGAGGTCGATGACTTCTTTGTCCGCGGCCGGCAGGGCCGTCCCGAAGCTGAGGATGGCCGCGCATGCGGCGGCCCGGTGGTGTGTCATGAGGCGGGGGAAAGGAAAGGGGCTGAGATGCATCGATCCAGTTGAAAGGTGAGCGTTGCGCGATCCATTTTGCTCATCGGAAACAGCATTTGCAGGGGGGCGGGTTTGAGGGGAGGGGCATCGTGGAATTTGGATGAGTTAGCGATCAATGGGTCGATTTGAAGACGGCGGCGGGTTCGGTTGATGCTGGGGATTTGGGGCGAGGAAAGGCCGGGGATGGAAAAAGGGGATTGCGGGTGCGAATCGAGGCGCGGCCTGCCGTTTGGGGGGCAAGCATCGCGGGGGGGAGACGATGCGCGGAGGCAGGCCTCCGGATCGCTCGGGGTCAAGGCGCAATTATTGATTGCAAGGAAACTGGATTTGCGGGGGGTGGGGGGGCGGTTTTTTTGCTGCCGCCCAACTGCTCAGAACCGGCCGTTCACGCCCGCGGTGACCGTCACAAAATTATAGAGCGTGCGCTGGGAGCGGCTCTTGAAACCGCGGTAGAACGCCTGCGGCTCGTTGAAGAGGTTGGCCACGTCGAAGCTGAAACCGAGCGTCGGGCTCACCTGGTAGCCCACGCCTACGTTCACGGTCTTCATGGAGAAACGATAGAGGTGCAACGCCGGGCTGGTCGCGTTGTAGGCCGTGATATGTTCGCCCGTGAAGTTATAGAGGATGCGCGCGCTGAATTTGCGATAACGCCACGAGAGCGACGCGTTCGCAGCATAGGGGATGAAGCCCGGCACCTCGTGCCGCGTAAGGTAGACCGTGCCGTCATACATTCCGTGCGTGTCGATCCACGTGTAGTTGAACGAACCAGCCAGGCCCTTGAGCAGGCCCGGCAGAAACGTGAACTGCTGCCGGTAGCTGAACTCCCAGCCCTGGGCCACCGCGGTGCCGCCGTTGACCGAGGTGCGCTCCGTCCAGCCCGCATATTCGCCATCGTAGCCGTTGTCGGCCCCGCTGGAAATGATCCGAATCTCCTGGTTGTCGATGATGTAGTCGTGGATCTCCTTGTGAAACCAGCCCAACGAGAGCTGGCCGACCGGCTCGAAATAATACTCGAGCGAGGTGTCCCAGTTTTTCGCCGTTTGCGGTTTCAGGCCGGGATTGTTGACGCTGAGCCGCTGATTGGCCTCGTCGGGCGTCTCGGTCACAAAAAAATTATTGAGCGCAGCGCGCCCGTAGCTGGTGGAAAAGCTGGCCCGCAGTTTCAGGCTGGGTGTGAGGTCGTGATACCCGTGCAGGCTTGGAAACGCGTTGGTGTATTTGCCGTGGATCTCGCGGGCGTTGTTCGCGTAATCACGCGCGGCGGAACCCGCCGGATCCGCCGTCTGCTGCGCCGCGGTGCTCAGCGCCCGCGACCGCACCCAACCCCAACTGTCGACCGTCGTTCCCTCGACGCGCACGCCGCCAAGGTAGCCGGTCCTTCCCGGGAATCCGTCGCGGCCCAGCCTCCCCTGCGCCATCGCGTAGGCCGCCGAGGTCGACTCCGTCAGGCCGCGGGTGGCGGTGAATTTCTGCGTCTCGTGGTAGTATAGATCCTCGCGCCAGGCCGAAGGATCGCGCGGTCGGCGCTCGTTCATGAACATGTGCGACTGCCAACGCGGCAACCGCAGCCCGGTTTCTCGCGCGTAATACCCAAGCAGGTTGGGATCCGGGGCGAGCGGACCACCGCCGATATAGGACCAGCGATGGTTGTCCTTACCCCAACTGTCCAGGCCCTGCTCGAGCCACGCCCCGCCGACCTTGAGAAACAGCGGCGTGGCCAGCGGCGCCGCATAGCGCGTGTTGAAACGGAACTGCTTCACGGACTGATCCGCCTGGTTGTTGGTGTTCGTGAGCCCGTTGGCCGTCGGCCGGTAATTGTCGGGATTGAGAAAATCGGGCCCGCCGTTTTTCAGTAAACGCGGAAACACCTCTGACCCGGTCCGATCGAGGATCCAGCCCGCACCCGCCAGCCTCATCGTGAGCTGCCCCGCCTTACCCTGCCCGTTGTTAAGGTTGGTGTAGCCCTTGCCGCCCGCGTAATCGATCTGCCAGCGGCGGTATTCGTGCTCGCCGGTGAAATCCACCTGGCGCGTCCGCACGTAGAAGTTGAGCGGGCCATCCATCAGGATGTCGATGGTCGACGCCGCCACCGGGCGGACGACGGTGATCTTGTCGGTGAACTGGCCGGGCACTACTCCGGTCGTGGTCGCGTTGGGGACGGTGTTGGCATTGCCCGAAAAGGCGCGCGCCTCCATCCGCCGCCGGTGCCGCTCGAAATTGTCGTTGCCGAGCAGCGTCACCGAAAAGCGCGTCGTCGGCGACCACTGGTAATCGGTCCGCAGGTTGACGCTCGTCTGCTTCCGGTTGTTGATGTTGTCCCACTGGCGGAAGTCCCAGACATAGGCGGTGGGCGCGAGCGTGTTCTGGTAATCGAGCGTGGTGCTGGCGCCACCGACCGCGTTTTCGCTGTAGAAAAGATTGAGCGAGACCGCGAGGTTGCGCGTGCCGCCAAAGACGTCGAACACCTCCTGGTGGGCGAGGCTCACCAACGGATGCGCCCGGTGCTGTTCGCGCAGTGGCATTTGCTCGAAAAACGCCGGCGCGATCCGCGACGTCAGGCTGTAGGTGGTTCGCCGCTTTTCCCGCATGGTCAGCGGCGAGCGGGTCTTCAGGTTGATCGTGCCCCCGAGCGAAGCGGCGCCCGTGTCGGGCCGGTGCCCCTTGGTAAGTTCCAAAGCCTCGAACATTGTGCCCGTGATGCTTTGCAATTGGAAGGTGCGGTTCACATTCACGCTGGGCAGAACACCGCCGTCGATCGTCACGGAGTTGAGCTGCGGGTCCATGCCCCGGATGTTGAACCAATACGCCAGCCCTTCATCGGTCGGGCTGCCGGCGACGCCCGGCAATCGCATCACGACTTCGCCCGCGCTCATATTGGGCAGGTTGCCGAAGGAATCCATCGCCACGATATTCTTCATGTTTTCGGCGTTGCGTTGCTGCGTGATCGCGGCGGCGTCGCCCTCACGCTCCCCGGCGACCCTGAACGCCTCCATTTTGTAAATCGCCGTCGTGAGATCGAAATTCCGCTGGACGCGCCCGCCGGCCTCGACCGTCACCGGAGCGCGGACCGCATCGAGTCCGATGTAGCTGACCTCAAGGGTGTACACGCCCGCCGGAATCTCCGCCAGCACGTAGCGGCCGGTCGCGTCGGTGAAGACGGAGTGGCTCAGTTGGGGCAGGATCACCCTGGCGCCCTCGAGGAGATTGCCCGTGGCGACATTGCTCACGGTGCCGGAGATCAATCCGGGCTCGGCGGCGGTGGCCGGCAAGGCGAAGACCAGAAGGGCGCAGCAGGCTGATCCGGTGGCTAAGCGCAACCGCAAACGGCTCAGGAAGGAAGCGGGTGTGAGCGCAGGAAATTTATTCCCGCGAAACAGCATTCGTAAAACGTTCATGAGCACTATGGGGTGGTTACTTGCCAACACGGCTAAAATCCGATTTTGCGGCGGGGCTGCGAGCGTATTGAGCGAGCCTCCACTCCGAGAGCTTTTTACGCTCCAGTAAAGTCTCAAAAAGAGAATCGTAGTCGATCGCCATCCAAGAACGAGCGACGGTTCGATTCCCGCCCTCTCCGCCAGTTTTCTCATTTCAGGAGCAAAAATCGTCATCTAGGTTGCCAGGTGACGTGGCAACCTAATAGGCCCGACAGCTCATTCGACGTTACCCGGTTTGAAAACCGCAACGGCGTCATTTCTTGGAGAATCTCGGGTTGGCTCCACGGCCTCCGTCTCCGTAAGCACTTCAAATCTCGCGAAGAGGCCGGAGCGGAATTGGCTGCCCTTGAAGCGAAGGCCGCCCAGTCCGCGAGTCATCGAGGATGTCTTGGGTAGGAGCCAGCTTGGGCTCGTGCACGCAGTCGGTGCCTCCGATCTGTTTCAAGAAATACTGGAGGTCAGGCTTTTTGCTGAATCCGGACAACTGGGACACGTTGTTTAGGCGAACTCGACCTCCATGGCGTCGCGGTCCCTGGCCTTCGCCCCCACAGCGGCCCTTGCGCCCGCCGGCCTGTCGGCGACATGCCTGGCGAACTAAAATGGTACGGCCGCCGTTGGCCAGCACCTCGCTCCGCGCTTGCCAGGGTCGACCAAGGATGACTCGGACAACTGGAGGTAAATCCTCTCGGCATCCTCCGCCAGTTCCCACGAACACAGGTGCAGCTTTTCCAGCTCATCGAGCAGAGCGTCGTGCGGCCAGCCGGCTCAGGCGGATCCCTCGATCACCTCGTCCAACCCAGGGCCCTTCTTCAAGAGGACATCAAGACGCGCCAGCCTACGCGCACGCCTACGCTCCAGTTTCTGACGCCAAGAGGCATTTCGCCCGTGTCTCGCCGAGCCGATCGGGCCCATGACTTCGTTGAACCTCAAGCCGCACTTTCTGCCCACCTCAAGCCCAGGCGATTAATCCCGCTCTCTGGCAGTCGGATCGTCGCGCCGAACTTCTCATGAAGAAGCTCATTTGTCTGCCCGTCCTTCTTAACCCTTGCTTATCCACTAAACGCTGTAACCAATCTGCAAGCCGTCCACCCCCAGCGCTTTTAACAACGCTCGGCCCCCCCCCGCCAAGTTTTACTTCATCCCCAAAATTGCTGATCCGTTTCTTCAAACATTTTACAAAAAAGGTTTCTCGGACTGGCTAATTTAAAATCAATTAAAATGATAAATAATTCGGTTTCTTTTAATAAAACCCAGAGGTACTATGGGTTAGATATTGTACGATCAGTGGCGATGCTACTGGGACTGGTGATTCATGTGTCCGTATTTTTTATGGATGGCCAAGGTTTCTGGATGAGGGGGGAACACGTGACCGACCCATTCAATAAGATGATTTTTGAATTTATTCATCTCTTCCGCATGCAGCTGTTTTTTTTATTGGCAGGCTTTTTCGCCCAAATGGTAATCGAACGAAAGGGTCTGTCATTGTTTTTAAAAGATAGAACCAAGCGAATACTTATCCCATTCGTTTTCGCTCTTATATTTTTAGTACCGCTCTTCGATTTAGTCATCTCCGCTAGCGGCCAGCCTTCGAACCTGAGACGGATGCTCATGGATCAATCTTTCATGGAATGCCTCAAGAGTTCAGTGCTGTACGGGTTATTTTCAGAGCAATACCATCGTGACTTTATAGGTTTTTGGCATTACTGGTTTATTTATTTTATGCTACTGATGTATACGGCGCATGTCGCTCTGCGTTGGTTGCTGCCGTCTTCTTTTTTATCGATCCTTGGTGATTGGCTAAGGAGCATTGCACAAAAGCCACTTGCGGCCATTTGGCTTGGTCTACTTTGTTTTCCTATTCATTATTCACTGAGCAGTCCAAGCCTCCCGCCTAATCATCTGAATTTTGATTGGAATAATCTTGGTTACTATCTGGTGTTTTATTTTTTTGGGGTTGGATTGTATCGAAGTTCTGCGATTATTGAATCTTTCCAGAAAAGCTGTTTTATCAACCTGTCTCTGGGTATTATTTTAGTGCCCTTTACCATGCTGCTCACGCCGTTGGTTGGTGTTAACGCAAGCGCGGTGCACGATCTTTTGAATCTTCAAGTAGTCGGTTTCCATTGGGTGACAGAAGCAATCTTGGAGGGCGGAGTTCTAAAAGCGGCCGTTGTTCTCATGCGAGCCTGCGCGATTTGGTTACTTAGCCTTGGTTTTATTGGCTTGGCCGAACGTTTCATTCGAAAGTCAAATCCTGCAGTCAAGTATCTTTCAGAATCTTCCTACTGGATATTTTATATCCATGTGGTTTTAACATTCAGCCTTTCGTTATTGTTGGCCAAGTTGGACATCATTAATTCGCTCACCAAGGCCTACATCATTATAGTGGCCAGCTTTTATATACTATGGTGGAGTTACAATACTTTTGTGCGATACACTTTTTTGGGTGATTATTTCATGGGTCAAAGGAAAGTGCGCGGTCAAAGCGAGGATCATGATCATATCAGTACCTTTTCCCTCTTAAAATACACTTGGCGGCCTGTCTTGTTTGGACTTTTCGCTGCTTATGTAGTCGGAGCCGCATTTCGCGAGCATGGCCTGATACAGGGAAAACAGTATTTAAACGAGGCGAGTCTCGCTCAAGTACCCACGGTTTTTGATGCCGTTGGCAAAATTGACTATGTGACCGATTCTTACGGAAGGACCGCGTTGCATTTAGCCGCGGACTTGCGGAAAGATGTCAGAGATTACAATCCCGTCGCGAAACTGATACCTCACTTCACGCATGTCAATCCGCTCGATAACATGCAGAGAACTCCCTTATTCAATGCCGCCCGGATCGGCAACATCGAGGATGTCCGGCTGCTATTGGCGGCCGGCGCAGACCCTAATCTTGCGGATAAATATGGGCATACGCCTGCTCATGTCGCCGCGATTAAAGTTGGGCTAAAAAACAATAAAATCTCTGACAATTACTTTAAGCTCTTGACCGTACTTAGGGAGAATGGCGCGAATATGAGCTCAAAGGATTCTAAAGGCAGAGATGTGAATGATTGTTTAAAGAGCTTTGGAGGACGCGTCATTAAATGAAACGTGTAGCCTCGGCGAGCGTGCCTGTGCTGAAAGAATCTTCGCGGCCCACGGTAGCGGCGACAAAATTGACAATGGCGCGGCAGTCGGTTGCCGCGGAACAACGTTTTCTCTTCAGTCTTTCTCTATCCCCGCCCCATTTTGTATGAACGATGTTTTCATCAGTTACGCTCATATTGACGACCAGCCGATGCTTGAGGGCCAGCGCGGGTGGATTTCGCAGTTTCACCGTAGTCTCGAGGTGCGAATGGCCCAGCTCCTCGGTCAAGAGCTAAAGATCTGGCGCGACCCGA
>CAMDOF010000055.1 GCA_945903465.1 Opitutus sp. GAS368 | reverse complement strand
CGAGCCGGGCGACTAAAACCCCTCCCTGATCCGATCCCCCTGAAAATCCAGTTTCCTTTCAGCCCCCGCCCCAAAATCGGATTTTGGCCGTGACAGAAAGTAACCGCGTGCGCGAGGCCGCGATATAGCCGCAGATCGTGCCTGCTGGTGAGCGGTTCTTTCCGCGAGGCAAGCGATCCATCGTCCTTACACGGGTGTTTTTCTAAGCCCGTCTAGCAGTCTGATGCCGAAGGCCGTGTGGGGTGTCATTGGTGGCGCGTCCGCGCAAGCGGTTCCGACCCCGGTTAGGAGTTTACCGCAATTCTAAAAACGCTTGCTCCTTGACCCCGAGCGATCCGGACGTCAGCACCCGTTCATCCCCACTCCGCGATGATTGCCCGCAAACGGCAAGCAGAGCCTCGATTCGCGCCCGCCATCCCCCTTTCCGTCGCAGCCGTTCCCCACCCCGAGTCCCCAGCATTATCCGTCCCCGCCGCCAATGCCTCGTGGCAGTCTCGTTTCCTTATCTCGGTCCCGCCTTGAAACCCCTCGCTCTTGTCCTCTGCGCCCTCTTCAGCGCCTCGCTTGCCGCCGAAGCACCGACCCGTTCTTCCGGCGACAACCCCGCCGCCCTTCCCGCGCCGCGGCACGATACTTGGCTGGACTCCCATCGAAGTCGGGAGGCCCGCCTGCAAAAGGGCAACGTGGACGTGCTCCTGATCGGCGACTCGATAACGCACGGCTGGAGCCGGCAGCCAGAACTCGTGAAAAAATTCTTCGGCTCGTTCGAAGTGGTTAACCTCGGCCAATCCGCCGACAAAACGGAAAACATTCTCTGGCGGCTCCGGCATCACTCCTGGGAGATGATCAGCCCCCGTGTCGCCATCGTCATGGCGGGAACCAACAACTCCAACCGCGACGAGTATTCAGCGGATCAGATTGCCGGCGGGGTCCGGGCGATCGTCGCCGAACTCCGGGCCAAACTCCCCTGGACAAAGATCATCCTGCTCGGAATCTTTCCGCGCGGCTCGCACGAGCAGCGGCTTGAACTCAAAATCGGACGAACCGGGGCCGGCATGAATTCGCAGTGGGAGAAGATCGATCGGGTCAACCGGATGCTTCCCACCTTCGCCGACGGCCGGCACGTCGTGTTTCTGAACATCAACCGGGAGTTCCTGGATGCGAAGGGCGAACTGCCGGTCGATTACATGCCCGATCTTCTTCACCCGAATGAAAAGGGATATGAGATTTGGGGCCGGTCGATACAGCCGGTGCTGGCGACGATGATTTCACCCGCGGGCACGCCGAATTCCTCCCCCCAACCGTGAAATCACAATTGACGATCTGCCTCGCGCTGCTTGCCACGACCATGCTGGCCCAATCGCAGAATCCAACGCCCACCGGTCGCATCCACGGCCGGATTCTGCAGGCGGACTCCGGACAGTATCTGAACAACGTCCGGGTGAAGGTAAAAGACACGGGCTTCGAAGCCTTCACCGATCAAACGGGCACCTACCAACTGGCACGGGTGCCCGCCGGCAACGTGGTGCTGGAGATATTTCACACCGGCCTGCAGGCGCAGGAGGCAACCCTGATCCTGGCCGCCGGCCAAAGCGTCGAGCGCAACTTCGAGGTTGCGGGTTCGGCCGTGCAACTGGCCGCCATGGTGGTCGGGACCAGCCGGGAAACCGACGCCGAAAAGATCGCCATCAACGAGCAGCGGTTTTCACCCAACATCAAGAATGTGCTTTCGGCGGATGCGCTCGGCGACATTACCGACGGCAACGTCGCCGAGTTTCTCAAGTTCCTCCCCGGGGTCGTGGCGGAATACGATCCCGAATCCGCCGGCGCCGCCGCTTCGCTTTCGCTGCGGGGCTTTCCCACCGAGCTGGCCGTGGTCTCCACCGACGGCGCCCAGGTGGCCAACACGGGGAACGCCGGCGGCGGCTCCCGCGTGTTTCAGTTTTCGCAGGCTTCGTTGAACAACGTCGCCCGCTTGGAGATCACCAAGGTCCCGACGCCTTCCTCGCCGGCCGATTCGCTGGCCGGCTCGATCAACATGGTGACGAAGAGCGCCTTCGAACGAAAGACCGCCCAGTTCCGGTACAGCGCGATGCTCCTCGCGAATGGGAGCGCCATCCACCTCGGGAAATCCCCGCATCCCTCCGACGAACGGATATACAAAATACAGCCGAGCGGCTCATTCGACTACACGCTGCCGGTCAACGACCGGTTCGGGATCGTACTGACCGGACAGAGTGCCAATCGCTACATTCCGCAAACGCGTCCCATCCGGACTTTCCAGACCGGCGGAGCGGGCACCGGGGCCTCAGCGTCGCAACCGTTCCTCCAGCAATATCAGATGGGCAGCGTGCCTCGCATCACCAATCGGGAATCGTTCGGTCTGCGGGCCGACTGGCGCGTGACCCGCTACGGCGTTCTGTCCGCCAATCTTCAGTCCAGCCACTTCAAGTCGGACCGGTCCGTCACGGCGATTCTCTTCAACGCCGGGACCGCCGGAACACCCTCCGTCGCCGGCGGAGTGCCCCTGACCTTTGGCCCCGATTTTACCGAAGGCGCCACCGGACGGGGGAGCATCACGCTCATGAACGGCGCGGATGTCGTGCAGGAACTCGACACCCTCGCGGGCAACACCAGCTATCGCTTCGACAATGGCGACTGGAGAGTCGTGGCCGGAGCCAGCCAGTCCCGCTCCTGGGGCGGCTACAAGGACACGGCGGCAGGCCGTTGGCGGCAGATGGGCATCGTCAACCTCCGGCCTTTACGGATCACGTATGCGGGCGTCGATTCGGAAAAGCCGCGCTCGGTACAGGCCTTCGAGAACAACGGCCAGCCGTTCGACATTTTCGATCTGAACAATTACCGGCTGAATACAGCGTTCTCCAATCCGCGGGACATCGAGGACGAGCTGACGACCTTTCAGGTGGATGTGCGGAAGAGCATCACCCAGACTGCCTTTCCCGCCGCAATGCAGATCGGTGCCCACCAGCGCACGCAAACGCGGGACATCCGACGCTTTTCGGCCACCTACACGTACAATGGCCGGGATGGAAACCCCGCCACCATCGAATCCCCGGCGCCGTATCAGGCGACCTCCTACAAGACCTGGGATGACGTTTCCGGCTACCCCGGCATGCCGCATGTCTCGCTCGGCGCGGCCTGGCGGGCCCACCAGGCCAATCCGCAGCTCTTCACCCAGACCCCCGCGCAGGAGGCGGCCTCGGAAACCTATCGGGTCAACAACTCGGAATACATCAAGGAACGGGTCTCGTCCGCCTATGCCCAGGGCGAGCTCACCCTGCTGAACGGCCGGCTACGCGTGCTCGGCGGCGTGCGCCTGGAAAAAACCGATTTGAACGGACGTGGTCCGTTGTACGACCCGACCGCCGTCTTCGTGCGCAATGCCGCCGGCGCTTTCGTCCGCACCGCCACGGGCGCCACGATCCGCAAGCCGGAAGCCGGCGCGGTGGGCTCCCTCGCCGAGGTGCGGCTGGTGCGCCAAGAGCGGGCGGCCCGCGCCGAACGTTCGTACGACGGCACCTACCCCAGCCTGCATCTGACCTACAATCTCAGGGAAAATCTCCTGCTCCGTGCCGCCTACGCCAAAACCTACGGGCGTCCCGATTTTGATGAGATCATTCCGAACACGACGGTGGACGAGGAGGACGACGATCGCAGCGGCAACCCGGCCTCTCTCCCCGGGCGTCTGAATGTGCGCAATAGCGGACTGAAGCCGTGGTCGGCGGACAACTACGATCTGTCCCTGGAATGGTACACCCCACAGGGAGGCCTGATTTCCGGCGGCGTCTTCGCCAAGGAAATCGATGGCTTTTTCGCCGACGAGGTCGCGACCGCGACTGCGGCAAGTCTGGCCGCCCTGGGATTGGACGATCGTTACGTCGGCTGGCTGCTGACCACGCGGCGCAATCTCACCACCGCGGCCCGCATCACCGGCGTGGAGTTAAGCATCCGTCAGTCGCTGGCGCCGGTGTCGCCCTGGCTGAGTCATGTGCAGGTGTTCGCCAACGGGACAAAATTACATCTTTCGGGGCCACCCGAAACTCGCTGGCAGAATTTTGTACCCGAGAGTGCGAATTGGGGCCTGACGTTCAGCCGCCAAGGACTTCTGCTCGGGGCGAAATGGAATTACCGTGGATTGCAGAGGCGACAGCCGATCGCGATTGGTTACGCCTACCAAGGCTCGCAGACCACGTTTGACGTCAACGCTGAGTACCGGCTTCGATCTCACCTGACGGTTTTCATGAACGTTCAAAACCTGTTCGATGTCCCGCAGACCTGGATGCAGATTGGCGATCAGACTCCGGACTATGCCAAGAGTTGGCAGACCTTCATCTACGGGGCGCAGCTCACGTTCGGGATCAAGGGAACTTTCTAAAATGGCGTCCCAAAGGCTTAGAATCCGCCCGTCGAGGACCCGCGGGCCGGATCGGGCACGCCGACGGAAACACCCGTCGGACATGATCGGCCGCGGAATCTGACCAAACTTAAACTTGAACCACTCCTCCCCGTGAAAACCGCGCTGTTTCTCCTGGCTTCGCTTTGCGTTTATTGGACCCAGGCCATCGCTGCCGAAGCTCCGAACATCGTGCTACTCATGAGCGACGATCACGGATGGGAGGAAACTGGATACAACGGACATCCCCACGTCCAGACCCCAGTACTCGACCAAATGGCGGCGTCCGGCCTGCGCCTCGATCGCTTGCGCTCCGCGCATCCGAGCTGTTCGCCAACCCGCGCCAGTTTCCTCACCGGCCGGCATCCGAACCGGATGGGTACCTTCACGCCCGGATGCTCGCTTCGTCCGGAAGAAATCACCCTCGCGCACATCCTAAGCCAAGCGGGCTACCGCAGCGGGCATTTCGGCAAGTGGCATCTCGGCGCCGTGAAAAAGGCATCGCCGGTGAACCCCGGCGCGATGGGATTCCACACTTGGGTTTCCCACGACAATTTCTTCGAGTTGAACCCGTCGCTCTCGCGCAACGGGGAATCGCCGGAAGTTTTCCCAGGCGAAGGTTCCGAAGTAATCGTGCGGGAAGCGATCGAGTTCATCGCCGGCGCGCGGAACGACAACAAGCCGTTCCTTGCCGTCATCTGGTTCGGTTCGCCGCATGAACCCTACCAGGGCTTGCCAGCCGACCTGGCGCTCTACGACGACCTGCCTGCCATGTATTCGGCCAAGAAGGTCAAACTTACCTCGATGGAGACCGGCCTGCCGGTCAGGCGTCCCCTCGGCGAGGTGCTGCGCGAACGCTACGCCGAAATCACCGCGATGGACCGCGCGATCGGGCAATTGCGGGATTATCTGGCTGCGCAAGGGCTGCGTCAGGACACGCTCCTGTTTTACTGTGGGGACAACGGTACGTCGCCGGACGCATCGCTCGCGTCGCCGCACCGGGGCGTAAAGGGCAAGGTTTACGAGGCCGGCACCCTCGTTCCCGGAATCATCGAGTGGCCTGCGCGCATCAGGCAGCCCCGCACCAGCGACGTGCACGCCACGACGAGCGATCTTCTGCCCACCCTCTGCTCGCTCACCAGCCAGCCCCTGCCGAATCGACCACTCGACGGCATCGATCTCACGCCGTTGATCGAGGGCAGGATGACTCAGCGGCCGGGGCCCATCCACCTCTGGCAATACGAAGTCAAGCGGATGGAGGTTCTTTCGGCCGAGCCCTACATCGATCCCAAGCTGCAGGAGGGCACGACGCCGCTGAACAAGGTGGCGAAGGGCAAGGCCACGCGGGACTTTCGAAACTATCGCCACCCCGGGCCGATCGCGGAGGCCGATTTCCTCGGAGCGCGTGCAATTATCGACGGACGCTACAAACTCGTCATCCATGAAAACGCGAAGGGCGATCCCACCCGCGAGCTCTTCGACCTCGATTCCGACCCCGGCGAGAAGAACAACGTGATCGCCCGGCACCCCGCCGTCGGCACGAAGCTGCAACACAGCCTCCGCGCATGGCAGAGTTCCGTGCTGCAGAGCCTGGTCGGCAAAGATTACAGGAAGTAAGTGTGATGAAACTGGCCCACGTCGCCGCGCTCGCGACGATCCGCGCGCTGCGGATCGCCTTCCTTCTCCCGATCTCCGCCGTCGCCGAGGCCTCGCGTCTGAATGTCCTCCTCATCCTCGCCGAAGATCTCGGCTACAGCGACATCGGGCCGTGCCGGGCGAGCCGTTTCCCGGCATGCTCGAAGGCGCCGACGTGGTGCGCACGTTTCACGCCGATCGGCACGACCCCGGGTTTGCCCTCACGCTCTCGCTGCGCGATCCCGAGGACCTGTTCGTGATCATCGATACGCGCAAGCTGGCGCCCCCGTGGCTGCAGGAGCGGCTTGCCGACACCGGCGCGCGGGTGCGGGTGGGGCCATGGAATTCTCCGCAACTGCTGGGCAAGCCCATCGGGCAGCCGCTGGACGATCCGTTGGTGACGTGCGCGGTGTGGCGGGCAGCCGTCGAGGCCGGAGCGATTGAGCTTGGGCCGCCGCACGAACACAGTCAGCGCGGCCCCAACGTGATGTATGCGGTCGCGGCTCGTCCGCGATCACGTCCCTGATCCTTTCTCCTATGCGTCTCCTCTACCTCCTCCTCCTCTGCACGACCGCCTTCGCGGCGAGCAAGCCCAACGTGATCGTGATCATCTCCGACGATCACGGCTGGGCCGATGCCAGCTTCCAAAAACTGCCCGCTTCGCGCGATGTGCGGACCCCGCATCTCGACCGGCTCTTTGCGAGCGGGATGCGCTTCACCCAGGGCTACGTCGCTTCTTCGACTTGCGGCCCGTCCCGCTCTTCGTTGATGACCGGCCGGACTTCCAGCCGGTTTGGGCTCGAGGACAATCAGCCGGGCACGCCACTCGAAGGCCCGCCGGCCAGCGAAATCCTCATTCCGCGCATCCTCAAGCCCGCGGGCTACCACACCGGCGCGATCGGCAAATGGCATCTCGGCGAGGCGCCGGATCGCGTCCCGGCTGCGCGCGGCTTCGACGAGTTCTTCGGGTTTCTCGGAGGCGGGCACGACTACTCCAAAGGCAAGCTCATGCGCGGGACGCAGGAAGTTGATCTCAAAGGCTACATTACCGACGCGCTCGCCGATGGCGCGGCGGATTTCATCACCCGCAACCAAGACAAGCCGTTTTTCCTCTATGTCGCGTTCAACGCGCCGCATTCGCCGATGCAGGCACCGCAACGCTTGATTGAGCGCATGGTGGCGCACCAGCCGGCGTTTCGCCCGGCTTACGAGCGCATGAAGCAAAAGACCGGCGCCGGCGCCCTGCCCAACTTCGAAGTCCGGCCATTCAAGGGTAAAAACGTGGACATGGAGATCATGCGGCTCGTCTACTGCGCGATGGTCGCGGGGCTCGACGACGGAGTCGGCCGCATTCTCGACACGTTGGAGAAAACGAAGCTGCGGGAGAACACGCTGATTTTCTTCCTCGCCGACAACGGTGCGGCGCTCGCCCGGCCCAACGATCTCGGCGGGGTCAACCGGCCGTTGCGCAGCGGCAAGGGCTCGGTTTTCGACGGCGGCGTGCGCGTGCTCTTCGGCGCTAGCTGGCCCGGGGTATTACCGCAGGGCCGCGACTACGACGGCGTGCTCAGTTCCGTGGATATTTTCACAACGACGGCCGCCCTTGCCGGCGCTTCGATCCCAGCGGACCGCGTGATCGACGGCGTAGACTTGATGCCGTTTCTCACCGGCAAGAAGACAGGAGATCCGCACGACGAATTTTTCTTCCGACGCTTCGACCGCAAGTCGTGGGCCCTGCGTGCAGGCGAATTCAAATGGGTGGTCGCCCCTAAGGAGGGCATCGGAGCGGACGGGGCGCTCTTCCGGATCGGTGGCGACATCGGTGAGGAACGCGACGTCAGTGCCGAATTCCCGGAGAAGAAAAAGCAACTGATCGCGACCTACGAACGGCTGACGGCCGGACTGCCGCGGCCCGTGAACCACTCAACGAAGCCCGACCCTGATGATCCATGAAGCTTCGACCACGGCGGACGACCTCATGAACTCAGGCCCCGTATCAAATGCCCCTGTCCTGCGACTGCTGGCAGTATTGCTGCCGACGCTGTTTGTCGGACTCCATGCCGCGAAGCCGTCAGCGCCAAAACCCAATATCCTCTTCCTGCTGGCCGACGATCTCGGCTATGCCGACATCGGGGTGAACGGATGCACGGATTTCGCGACGCCGAACATCGACAGCATCGCGCGGAACGGCGTGCGTTTCACGAGCGGCTACGTCAGCGCGCCGGTGTGCAGCCCCACGCGCGCCGGCTTGATGTCGGGGCGCTGGCAGACGCGCTTCGGGCATGAGCTCAACCATCCGCTCGCGGATCGCGCCCCGGTCGGTCTGCCGACAACGGTGAAGCTCGCGCCGCAGTTTTTCCGCGACGCGGGCTATGTGACCGGCCACGTCGGCAAGTGGCACCTCGGCGACCCAAAGAAACCGGAGTTCAGTCCGAAGGCGCGCGGGTTTGACGAATCGGCGTGGTTCCCGGGGCAAAAAAAGCTGCCGCCGTTCCATGTATTCCGCCACGGCGAACCAGGCCGCGCCGACGACCGCTATGTGGACGAGGCGATGGCGCGCGAGGCCTCGGCTTTCATCCAGCGGCATCGCGCGGAGCCGTGGTTTCTCTACGTGGCGTTTCTGACGCCTCATCAACCTCTCGACCTGCCGCCGGGCGCCGAGGAGCGGTTTGCTGCCATCGCCGATCCGGAACGGCGGAAGTGCGCGGCGATGATGACCCTGCTCGACGACGCGGTGGGGCGCATCTTGCAGACGCTGCGGGAATCGGCCCAAGAGGAGCGCACACTCGTCGTCTTCCTCAGCGACAACGGCGCGCCGCCGCGGAACGGATCGCGCAACACGCCGCTGCGCGGGAGCAAGGGCACGCTGTGGGACGGCGGCATCCGCGAGCCCTTCGTGCTGCAGTGGAAGGCCGCGCTGCCCGCGGGCCGGGTCGTGGACGCACCGGTGTCGGCGCTCGATCTGTTGCCGACGGCGCTGGCCGCCGCGAGTGCGCTGCCGGCGGACGGGGCGTTTGACGGCGTGAACCTGCTGCCCTTCCTCACCGGCCGGACGAGCGAACCGCCGCACGCCGCACTGTTCTGGCGCTACGGCGAGCAGTTCGCGGTGCGGCAGGGCGACTGGAAGCTTGTGCGCGCGCTCGACAGCACCGTTTCTCCGCCAGCGCTGAAGACCGGTCTTTTCCATTTGCGAGAGGACGAGGGCGAACAGCGCGATCTATCCGCCAAGGAGCCGGCAAAGGCAAAGGAACTTCAGGCTCTCTGGCACCAGTGGAATGTGGACAACGTGAAACCGCTGTGGGGCGCTGGGTCCGACGACGGCAAACCCGGCAAGAACGGCGCGAAGTCGCGGCTTTGAGCATGAACTTCAAATTCTCCCTATGACTCCAAGCCTCCGGTCCTTCGGCCTGATCATGTTGTTTTCAGCGGCGTGCCTGCTTCGGGCCGCTCCGGCCGCGCGGCCCAACATCCTCGTCTTCTATCTGGACGACATGGGCTGGGCGCAGCCCGGCGCCTACGGCGGCAAGCTCGCGCCGACCCCCGCGATGGACTCGATCGCGAGGAACGGCGTGCGTTTCACGGATGGCTATGTGTCGGCCTGCGTCTGCGGGCCGAGCCGCGTCGGCCTCATGACCGGCCGCTATCAGGCGCGAACAGGCCACGATGCGAACGGCAACCGCGGCGGCCGCGAACTGCTGTTGAGCGAGACCACGATGGCGCAACGGTTAAAAGCGTCTGGCTATCGCACGGGCATCGTCGGCAAATGGCACCTTGGCGAAACGGACGAACGTTATCTGCCTGCTTCGCGCGGCTTTGATTTCGCCGTTGGATCGATCGGTAACCTGGGCGAAGGCGAAGGCCCGTCGTTTTATCGCGGCACGCAGAAGATCGAGTCTTGGCCGGGCGCACCCGTAACGTCGCCGCTCTACCGCGACGAAGCGGTGAAGTTCATCGCCGAGAACCGGGCGCAGCCGTGGTTCCTCTATCTGGCGTTCAACGCGGTGCACACCCCGCACGTGGCCTCGCCCATGTGGCTGGAGAAATTCCGGCACCTCCCCAACCGACAGGCGCAGTATGCGGCCAATATTGCGGAAGCCGACGAGGCGATCGGCGCGGTGATAGCGAAACTCGGTGAACTCAAGCTGGAGGAGAACACGCTGGTCTTCGTCATCAGCGACAACGGCGGCGCCTCACAGGAGGCGGAGATGGGCGGGCTGCGCGGCCGCAAGTGGTTCGTGTGGGAAGGCGGAATCCGCGTGACGTGGATGGCCCAATGGAAGGGCCGCATCCCGGCTGGCCGCGTCAGCCGTGAGCCGGTGATCCAACTCGACGTGCTGCCCACTGCGCTCGCCGCGGCGGGAGCAAACGTGGACCCGGCGTGGCAGCTCGATGGCGTCAACCTGCTCCCGCTTCTCGAAGGCAAGGTCGCGAACCTCGAGCCCCGCAATCTCTACTTCCGCTTCGGCGTGCAATACGCGGTGCGTCAGGGCGATTGGAAGCTCGTGAAAGCCTCCGCTGCCATGCCGCCGATGCTCGTCAATCTCGCGAACGATCGCGGCGAGCAAACCGATCTGACGACAAAACACCCCGAAAGAGAGCAAGCGCTGCAGGCCGCCTATAACCGATGGAGCGCCTCGATGCAGCCGCCACGCTGGGAAGATCGCCGCTGGGACGGAGATGAAGACCGCAAGGCGAAGCGGAAGAAATGAGCGCCCGCCAAAACCTACTCCTCGTGAACCCCACCAACCGAATCCTGCTCGCCAGCGCCGCCCTCGCGCTGACCGCGCCCACCCGCGCGCAGACTACTTCCTCCGCACCGCCGAGCCCGCCGCCGAGCGCGGACGTGCTTGTGCTCAATCCCTTCACCGTCGAGACCTCCACTGATCGCGGCTACCTCGCGACTCAGACACTCGCGGGCACGCGCCTCCGCTCCAACCTCGCCGACACGCCGGCCGCGCTCAGCGTCCTCACCAATGATTTCCTCGACGACATCGGCGCGGCCGACTTCACGAAGGCGCTGCCGTTCGTGCCGAGCACCGAGAGTTTTTCCCTGCTGGGCGGGGACAACTCGGGCAACTCCGCGAAGGCGGGCGACACGCTCACCGTGCGCGGCTTCAAGACCGACACCCGCAGCCGGAATTTTTTCCAGACGCTCGGCTTCAGCGACCGCTACGTGACCGACCGCGTGACCTTCTCGCGCGGGCCCAACGCGCTGCTCTTCGGCATCGGCAATCCCGGCGGTGCCGTGCACCTCTCCACGAACCGTGCCGAGCTGCGCGGCCGCCGCGGCGAGCTGCGTTACCAATACGACGACCAAGGCAGCCACCGCGTCTCGCTCGACCAGAATTACGCGCTCATCAAGGACCGCGTGGCGCTGCGGCTCGACGCGCTCCGCGAGCACTCGAAGGGCTACCGCGCGCCGGCCTACGAGCGCAAGGACGGTGCCTACCTCACCGCGACCGTGAACCCGTTCGCGGCCGATGGCCGCACGCAGGTTCGCGTGAACTACGAGCACGCCAAGCAAGACCGCGTCTCGCCGCGGCCGTGGGCGCCGTTCGATCTTTTCTCGAACTGGCAGCGGCTCGGCGCGCCGCTCTACGACAACCGCCGCGACGCCCGCCCCGGCAATCCCGCGCTCGACGTGCCGTTCATCCGTATGGAAAGCCTGTTCATCGACATCAAGGGCCAGCCCGTCGGCTCGATCCCCACGTTCCAGTCCGTGCGCGGCACCGGCTACAACAGCTACGTCCGCGCTGCCGGACCGATCGTCAACGGCGCGGAGGAGACGTTCAAGAGCATCCCCGCCGATTTCACGTCGGTCAACCCGCTCGACTTGCTGCGGCGGCACCTCGGGTCCGAGGCGGCGCTCAACACCTGGCTGACCGGCCTCGGCCCGCTGCGCGCGATTCCCGATCTCTGGAGCGGCGGCCGGACTGTGACCGTGCCGATGGAGACGTTCTTCTCGGGCAATCTCGACACCTACAAACGTGGCTTCGACGCCGGCTCGATCTTCGTGGAGCAGCGCGTCGGCGAGAATCTGTTCCTCGAGTTCGCCGCCAACTTCGAGCGCACCACGACGAAGAATCTCACGGTGCTCCGCTCCACCGACTACGCGCTCCAATACGATCCAAACCTCTACCTCCCGGGCGGCGCGCCGAATCCCTACGCCGGCATGCCCTACATCGGGCAGCTCGCGTTCGCGACCGACGAGGAATCCACCAACAAGACCGGCGAATACCGCGCCGTTGCGACCTACCAGCTCGACCTCACGCGCCATCGTTTCCTGCGGTTCCTCGACCTCGGCCGACATCAGCTCTCGGGCCTGTGGAACCGCTTCCAGCGCGAAAGCCGCGGCGGGCAGCGCCGGCCGTATCTCACCGAGTGGAACGGCCGGCCGATCGCTGATTTTAGCGCGGCCAACGCGACCAGCGGCGTCGCGGTCAACGCCACGCGCGTGCTCGGCCGCTACTATCTGCTGCCCGGCCGCTCCCCCTACGTGCCGGAGCCTTGGCTACCAATCACCGGCAGCGGCACGGTCGGCCGCGCGGACTGGATCCAGTTTTCTTGGAACGGCGACAAGAACGACATCGCGTCGTATGCCGTCAGCACGCAGAGCTTTTTCCTCCGCGACCGGTTCGTCGTCACCAGTGGCTGGCGGCGCGACGACATGAGCGTGCGAGAGACGCTCGCCGTGAGCCGCCCGCGCTCGGCCGAGAATCCGGCGGCCGGGCAGTATTTCGGCGAGGTCGATATCGCCGCGACGCTGCGCAACTGGCGCGACGCCGGCGACCGGAGTTGGCAGAACCGCACGCACGGTGCCGTGCTGCACACGATCGAAAAATGGCGCGCGCTCGACCGGCTCAGCCTGTTCTGGAACCGCGCGACCAACGTCAGCGGCGCCGCGCGGCGCTACGATGTTTTCTACAACGAGGTCGACCCCCTGCAGGGTGAGGGCACCGACTACGGCGTGCGTTTCACCGCGTTCGGGCAAGCGCTCGTGGGCAGCGTGACGCGCTACGAAACGAAGCAGGCGCGCAATTTCAGCAACAGCAACTTCCTGGAGGGCCGCGGCGTGTTCAACACCGCGATCCCCGCGATCCTCACCGTGGTCGATCCGGCGGAGCTGCAGCGGCGCAACGCGCTGCCCGAAGCCTGGGTGCCGATCTTCGACTCGACGTCCAAGGGCACCGAGGTGGAGCTCGTGTGGAACCCAACCCCGGCCCTGCGGGTGCGCGGCACGTTTTCCACACACCAGAACGTCCTCCAGGGCTTCGCCGGCGACATCGGACGCTACCTCGCGCAGAACCGCCCGCGCTGGCAGGCGTTCATCGACGCGAACTACGACCCGAATTTCCGTGGCGCCGCAAACCCCGCCAGCCCGACCGCCGACGAGCGGCGGAAAATCGACGGCGACACTACGTTCCAGGCACTGCGCTCAATGGACGCCGAGCTGCCGCTCAAGCAGGCGCTGAACGGGCTGCCGACCTTCGGCATCCCCGACTGGCAGGCCTCGCTCACCGCAACGTATTCGTTCCGGCGCGAATCCTGGCTCAAGGGCTGGTCGATCGGCGGCAGCGCCCGGCAGCGCGGAGAGGCGCCGCTGGCATTCGAGACCAGCGCCGCGGGCGCGGTGAACATGGGCCACAAGCTGATGACCGGCGAGGTGACGACGTTCGACGCGCACCTCTACTACGTCCACCGGCTCTGGAAGAACCGGATCAACTGGCGCGTGCAGGCTAACGTCCGAAACCTGTTGAACGAAACCGATCCCATCTGGCTCACCGGCTCGTGGAACCGCGACACGAGCGAGTTCATCCGCATCCGCAACCTCATGCAGGAGCCGCGCACCGTCGTGCTCTCGACGTCGTTCGCCTGGTAAGCCGATGCGCCGCCGCCGCGAGGGTGAACCGTCTCGTCCACGAACCGATCATGCGGCTGAGGGCCTAAACTCTCCGCGCGGCTGAGTAGGCGCTCCAAAGGGCTCCTTGGTGATTTTCTCTGGCTATTTCATGCGTGGGGCAAATCGGTAATCGCGGGCATCGGCTGGGAGCTGGTGAAAGCCGCCTTGGACCTCGCCAGCGGGCATCCGCTCCCGGGCGACGGCCCCGCCCGGTCAAGGCCGCGCTCGCTGACCTTGAGGCCCCCGGGAGATGCTGCACGGCTTGGCTGCGGGACCGGGACAGAACTGACGGCGGTTTGGCGGCATTCATCCCGGCACTATACCGGGCGCCGTGGGACAACTGAGGGGACATGCGACCGAGAGTAATCGACACGCCGTGAGGTTACGGCGACAAATGCAGCGGCTTGCACCACGCCATGCGCGCCCGAATTACCCTTCGCGAAATACCGACCTACCTCGAGCGATACTCCTACAACCGCATGGAGAGCGGGCTCAATGCTCGACGGGACATGGCCAAGATCAACCGCAGCCTAACGCTTGGCGATCTGTGCGCGGTACCATCATCTGCAACTGCTCCGCTCATGGCGACCAAGGCAAACAGCCGCTCATAGTCGAGGTTACTGGCGACAGGCAGGTGGTCTGGCAATTCGACGGCCGCGACCAGTTGCGTGGGATTATCGGTATTCAGCTACTGGACGGGATCGGGACGCGGCCCTAATCGACAAATTCCCGCCAGTTTGTCCCCCGGGCGTCCCCCATATTGTGCATTCGTAGGTAAATCAGCGCCCCGTGGGGTCGCCATTGTGCAAAGAACCCACAGAGCGAACCATACTCAATTCTTGGCCGAATCATGTCATAGGAGGATAATCGTTTCGATCCAATCCCCCCAAAACACATGAGTAAACATCCAGCCACAGTGGTGGACGCGTTGGCAGTTTCGTTGGCAATTTCCTGATTTTGCTGTTCCAGATTAAAAGCTTCCCTAGGGTAATCAGTAACTTACTGAGATGGTGGACCTTACTGGACTCGAACCAGTGACCTTTTCCATGTCAAGGAAACGCTCTAACCAACTGAGCTAAAGGTCCAGAAATCTCAAGTCGGGGAGTAACGCGATCACCCACGAGCAGAGCAAGTAAAAATCTCAAAACCTTACAAACCAAAATGGCGCAAAGCCGCGAGCCGATCGGACTCGATCGTACCCCGGAGCTCGGCCACGCCTGAAAACTTCAACTCGGGTCGCAAAAAATGATGCCACGCGACGCTGATCTGATCGCCTTCGACGAAGGGGCACGGGCCCAAAATGTGCGCCTCCAGCCGCGGCACCAACGAGTTTTCGACCGTCGGTCGCAACCCAAAGTTCGCGACCGCTGGTAGGCCCAACGGCGCTTTTTCCCCGGAAACACTGACCGCGTAGACGCCAAATCGAGGGGCCAGCGATGGCGTCCAAGGAATATTTAACGTCGGAAACCCGATCGTGCGTCCTAGGCGCTTGCCGGCCGTCACCGGACCTGCCGCCGTGTAGGGCTCACCGAGCAGCCGATTGGCTCCCGCCATCTCACCCGCTACCAGCATTGCCCGAATCCGCGTGCTACTAATCACCTCACCCTCATGCGCCAAGCGGGGCGCATGGAAAACCGCGACGCCGTAATCGCGACCAGACGCCTCCAAAGCAGCCAAGTCCCCCTTGCGCCCACAGCCAAAACGAAAATTATCTCCCACGTAGACCGCCGCGAGATGGGGCACTCGCGACCTTAGCCAAGGTAAAAAATCCTCCGCCTTAACCGCCGCGAATGGCTGGTCGAAAGGATAGGTGACCACGAAATCGATGCCCATCGCCAACAACATCCGCGATTTCGCCGCCCCATCCTGCAATAATCGGGTCGGCTCAGCCGGACGGAGGAGGGCGCTCGGATGAGGCCAAAATGTCAGGACGCCGCTCAAACCTTCACTTGCCCGGGCCGCCCGCTGAGCCGCTCCTGTAACCGTCCGATGCCCGCGATGAACGCCATCGAACATCCCGATGGCTAAATGCACCGGTCGCACCGGCCAGACGATCTGATCAAAGCTCGAAATCTGTTGGGGAAAATTCATCGCGCAGCGAGCCAACCCACCTGCAAGATAACGTTTGCTTACAAAGCGAGGCTCGGTACGGCGTCCCGAGCTGGGATCAACACTTTCTCAATTTCCGGCAACGACATCGCCTGAATCTGCTCCATCGTCAGGGCCTGAGCGATGTTGAACTTATCTGTGGAGGTACGGCGCAAGGCAGCCAAGTGCGCGCCACAGCCAATTTTCTGGCCAAGATCATGCGCGAGGGTGCGGACGTAGGTCCCTTTCGTGCAGCGCATCCGGAAGTCAAACTGCGGTAAACCAAAGCGCGTCACTTCCCAGCTCATCACGCGAATAAAACGCGGCTCACGCTCCACCACCTCGCCCTTCCGCGCGCTCTTGTAAAGCGGCACCCCCGCAATCTTGATGGCAGAATACATCGGAGGAACCTGATATTGATCCCCGGCAAAAGTCCGGATGGCCGCCTTTAACTCGGCCTCCGTCAGGGCCGGCACCGGTCGCGTCTCCATCATCTCACCATCAGCATCCTGCGTATCCGTCACTTTCCCTAATTCAATCGTCCCCTCGTATTCTTTATCCAAACTGACCAGGTACTGGGACACTCGCGTGGCCTTGCCGATCAGCATGATGAGCAATCCAGTCGCCATCGGATCGAGCGTGCCGGCATGCCCAATGCGCTTCATCTTCAACTTGCCCCGAAGACGCGCCACCACGTCGTGCGAGGTGTGATCACGCGGCTTATCCACTAATAAAATACCGTCCATTTCTTTTGGCTGTAGTAACATGAGCTTAAAGTTTAGCCGCGCGGTCGACCGAAGCGATTCTCTGGGCTAGGGCGACCAGCAGCCGATGAGAGAAAACCTCTGGATCGATCTTTAAACTGAGTCCAGCCGCGCAAGCATGGCCACCACCATTAAATTCAGCGGCAACTAAATCCATCCGGTACGCAGGATCCTTCGCGCGTAGGCTCGCTTTTACGGTTTGGTCAGAACGAACCTCAATCAACACCCCCACCGCCACCCCTTCGATGCTGCGGGCGTAGTCGACCAAACCCTCCGTGTCTTCGCTGGTCGAACCCGTCGATGCAAAAACATCCGGCGCCAAGCTGCCGAGACATACCCTCCCGTCGCACGCCAACCGGAGCGATGCGAGAAAATGCTGAAGCAGGCGAATTTTCCCCTCGGTTTCGCGTTCGTAGATTTCATAACCGGCGTGCACGGGCGAGGCTCCCCGCGCCACCAACTCGCCCGCCAAGACAAAACAGCGCCGAGACGTCGAGTTGAAGCGAAACTGGCCGGTGTCTGTCAGTATACCCGTGTAGAGCGCCAGCGCACACCCCGCATCGACGGACCACCCGTTATCGAAAAAAATACCCGCCAACATTTCACACGTGGCGGCCGAGTCACTGTCGATCAAGTTAGCACCCGCAAATCCTGAGTTGGAAAGATGGTGGTCGATGACTGCCACCGGCGAGGGGAAGCGGTGCTTCAGCCGTTCCCCAGGACGCCCGTGATCAGCGCAATCGACAAAGATAGCCGCGTAATCCTCCGTCATCGCGAGGACCTCATCGGTACGATAAAAACGCATACCGTCGAGGAGAAAACCTAACCGCCGAGGCACCGGATCGGCGTTCACGCAAATCACGTCAAACCCGCGGGACGCGAGCAGCCGCGCCAATGCCACCTGCGACCCAATACAATCACCATCCGGGCGCGCATGACCGACGACCGCGATCTTCCGTCCGGCGAGCGTCAGAAGCAACCGAGCAAACTCAGCCGAGAGTTGCGGATAAAATGTTTCCACGCGAACTCAACTCAGCTCAGTTTCTTCCGCTGGCGCGAGCGGCTCGAGTTCATCGATCATCCGGAGCAGACGCGCCCCCCGAACCGATGAGTGGTCGAGCACGTACTGAAGTTTGGGCAAGTACTTGAGCACAATGCGGCGGCTCAATTCAGAGCGAATATCCGCCGCCTTCGAGCGCAGCCATCGCAGCTTTTGCTCGGAAGTCTCCTCATCTCCGACCACCGCCACGAAGGCCCGCGCATCCCGCAAATCGGGCGAGACCCTGACCTCGGTGATTGTGATCGCGACCGATTCACTTTGATAACGCTTGCGCAGGATGTCGCTCAGCTCGCGCTGCACGAGCTCATTAACGCGGACAGTACGGTTACTCATAGACGGGAAATAGACGAAGAAATCTGGGTCGAGAGCACGGTCCGACGAGCAACCATGCTCACCACCAACAGATCAGAGCGCGGCGCGTACCTTTTGGACCTCGTAGCACTCAATGACATCTCCGGCCTGATATCCGTTGAAATCGTCGAGCTTGATCCCGCATTCTAAGCCCGCGCGGACCTCGTTAGCGTCGTCCTTGAAGCGCTTGAGCGTGGCAATTTTGCCTTGGTAGACAGTCTCCTTGCCCCGCCGCAGACGAGCCAAGGCGTTGCGGTTGATTTTCCCCTCGGTGACCAAACAACCGGCGACAAATCCTTTGGCCAAAGGAAACACCTGACGCACCTCAGCCGCACCCGTCTTGGTCTCCCTCAGATCAGGATCCAACAAATCCGCCATCATTTCGCGGGCCTTGTCGCCCATCTCGTAAATGATATCGTAAGTCTCGATGCGAACCCCGTGGTGTTTGGCCAGCGGGGTCACCCCATTTTCGAGCTTCGTGTGGAATCCAATGACCACGGCCCCAGTGGAACCGGCCATGGCGATGTCGTTCTTCGTGACAAGGCCAACCTCAATAGAAACAATCTCGAGCGACACCTTCGTGCTTTTGATGCCTTCGAGGATATTCCGAACCGCTTCGGAGGACCCAAAGACATCGGTCTTGATGATGACCTTGAGGACCTTCGCCTGAGTCGCCGCAATGTTCGCGAACAGTTGTTCAACCGAGACTTCCTTAGGCACCGCGGCCGCCGTGGTGGCAGCCTGTTTGATGCGGAACTGTTCTTCCTCAGCAAGTTTCTCCGCTTCCCGCGAATTTTTAACAGCTCGAAACGTAGCCCCACTCTCTGGAGTGCCGGTCCAGCCAATGACCCGAACGGGAGTCCCCGGGGGCGCCTCCTTCACGTTGGCGCCCTTGTCATCGAACATCGCTCGGACTTTCGCGAAATTACCGCCGCTTACGATGGCATCGCCGACCCGCAATGTACCGCGCTGGACAATCACAGTCGCCAGCGGGCCTCGTCCGAAATCGATTTGGGATTCAATGATCACACCACTGGCCTCCGCTTTCGGGTTGGCCTTCAGCTCGAGCACGTCAGCTTGGAGTATGATCATCTCAAGCAACTCATCAATGCCCTGCCCCTTAATCGCCGCGACGGGAACGGTGATCGTATCCCCACCCCAGTCTTCCGGTGCGATGTTCCGCTGCTGCATCTGGTTTTTAACCTGATCCAGGTTGGCGCCTTTTACATCCATCTTATTGACGGCCACAATCAGGGCAAAACGGTCAGCATGATTCTGCTTTTCGCTGAGCGCGATCTTCAGCGCCTCATCGGTTTGCGGCATGAACCCGTCGTCAGCGGCGACGACCAAAATAGCGACATCCGTGACGCTGGCTCCGCGGGCCCGCATCTTGGTAAAGGCAGCATGGCCTGGTGTATCCAAGAAAGTGATCTTGCGGCCATTGCGCTCAACCTGGTACGCCCCGATGTGCTGGGTGATGCCACCCGCCTCGCCCGCGGCGACGTTCGCCTTGCGGATCGCATCAAGCAGCGAGGTTTTGCCATGATCAACGTGGCCGAGAATACAGACGACCGGAGGGCGCGTGACGAGATGCTTGGTTTCATCCTCATCAACGATTTTCTTCTCTTTCTTTTCCTTGGCCGCCGCCGCCTGCTGCACGGCCAGATCGCCCCGATGCTTAATCTCTAAGACAAACCCATATTTTTCGGCAACTTTTTGCGCGACGACCTCGTCGATATTCGAGTTCATCGCCGCGAAACCCACCAGCTGGTTAAGTTCGGAGATAAGTTTAAACGGCTTTAAACCGAGCGCGATGGCGAAGTCGCGAACGACGATGGGCGGTTTAAGATGCAGGGTTTTGACATCGCCCTGAATCGTAACATGGGCCGAGCTCACCCCAGCGGGCGCAGCTAGCCCCGCTGGGGAGATCGGCGCAGAGTTCGGGAGCGGTGGCGGCCGGGGGGCCATCACCACGGAAGGCGGCGAGATGCGCGGGGGCATCGGCGGCAAGGCGCCCGGAGCCTTGGCCATTTGAGGGGAAATCGCCGCTGGTTTGGCCACCGAGGGTTGGGGCGTTGGCAACGTCGGTGGACGAACAACTGCGACGGGTGGACGAACAACCGCGACGGGCGGGGGAACGAACGCGACGGGCGGAGGAACGACGGCGGGCTTGACTGGAACTATCGGCGCGCGGACGCCGGGATTAACCATCGTTGGCGCAGGCCCCGAGGAGGGGACCTGGGCGGGCCGAGGAGTTGGCAGGGTGATCGGCAACCGGGCGACCGGCGGAGGCGCGGAAACGTAGCGCGGCGCGGAAATGGGTGGCGGGGCGGAGACGGGCGGGGGGGCGGAAACGGGCGCTGGGCTCGTCGGCGGGCGAGAAACCGCCACGGGCACACCAGGCGCCGCTGGGACGGGCGCCAAAGCGGGAGTCGCGGAAGCCTTAATCGCTGTGGCGCGAATGGCCGCCGCGGTTTCCTTTTCGCGATCGATATCACCTTTCGATTTTACAAACATGCCCGTCGGCGAGGGTGCCTTGGCAGTCGCCGGATCGCTGGGGGCAGCGACAAGGGCGGGCGCCGCGGTCTCGGGTGCGGCTGCAGGTGCCGCTACCGCCACCGGAGCTTTTGCGGCAAACTCATCACGCAGAGCGGATGCGTTAATATTATCAACGGTACTTGAGACCGACTTCACATCCTGGGGGATGATGCGGCGCTCTTTGAGGAGCGCGATCATCTCCTTGTTATCCAAGCCGAGTTCTTCGGCGAGTTTGTGGATGCGGATACTCATGCAGCGGTAGAGAAATTAACGTAAACCTTAAAATTAATGGGAGCGGGCCGAAACGCGGCTAATGATATCGACGGACTCTTCGGGGGTGAAACCCACGCCCTCCAGATCAGCCGTTTCGACTCCGTCGAAGAGTTCGAGCGAGACAAATCCAGCCTTGACCAAGCGCAAGGCCAAGGGGTCAGCAATGCCGAGAGCCGCGACGAGCTTGCGCTTGGCATCACCCTCGGGATCAGCCCCGACGGCTTTGAACTCTTCGATGTCCAAGCGCCAGCCAACCAAGCGCGATGTCAGCCGCGCATTTTGACCCTTGCGGCCAATCGCGATCGCCAAATCTTCCGTCGCCACTTTCAGTAAAATACGATGACTCTTCTCGTCGAGGACGATCTCGCGTGGCATCGCTGGCTTGAGGGCCTCGATGATCATCTCGCGCGGGTCCGCATAATATTTGATGATGTCGATTTTTTCGCCACCGAGTTCGCGCACGATGGTCTTGACCCGGGCTCCACGGGCACCCACACAGGCACCGACTGGATCGACCTTGGGGTCGCTACTTGTGACCGCAATTTTTGTTCGATAACCTGGTTCACGCGCAAACGCTTCGATCTTCACGGTACCGTCGGCAACCTCCGTAACCTCGAGTTCAAACAAGCGACGGACAAACTTGGGGCTGGCACGGCTGAGAATAATCTCCGGACCACGGGGAGAACTCTCAATCTCCATGAGAATACAACGAATCCGCTCACCTGGCTGATACTCCTCACCGGGGACCTGTTCCTTACCGGGCATAATGCCCTCGGCCTTCCCCAGATCCACGAACAGATCATTGCGTTCACGACGTCGAACGGTCCCCGTGACGATGTTACCCACCTGATCTTTAAAGTCTTCGTAAATCCGATCTTTTTCGAATTGCCGAAGCCTTTGCATCACGGCTTGGCGGGCGGTCTGGGCGGCAATGCGCCCGAGCGTTGAGGGTTCAACTTCCTTATCGATCATTTCGCCGATCACGGCACCTGATTTGATGGCCTGCGCTTTCTCAACGTGAATCTCCAATTTCGGGTTACTGACAGAGTCGACGACCTTCATCACGGCCCACGCGTGGAGTTGGCCATTCTTCGGGTTGATATCGATCTTCAACTCCTGACCGGAATTCGCGCCCTTTTGGGCGGCGGTCTTTAACGCATTCACAATCGTCGAGATCATGTCGGCACGAGGAATGCCCTTCTCCTTCTCCATGTATTCAAGGACGGAAAGAATTTCGCTGCTCATAAGTGAAGATTAGTGGAAAAAAAAAGCGGGCCATAAGGCCCAC
This sequence comes from Opitutus sp. GAS368, assembly GCA_945903465.1. Taxonomy (GTDB): domain Bacteria; phylum Verrucomicrobiota; class Verrucomicrobiia; order Opitutales; family Opitutaceae; genus ER46. Next base: position 18,539 of record CAMDOF010000055.1, on the reverse strand, counting down.
TTTTTGAAAAGTGAGTTGAGTTCAGTTGGTTAACGTAGCGTCTCGGGCAAAATTTTGTCAAGCCCCTCGCCCTGCTAGTTTACCCTGGAGCTCATTTTCTTTAATAACGGCGAAGCTTTCGATAGATCGGGCGGAACCGCGTCGACCGGCAAGGCGGGCGCGGTGCGCGAAGCGAGCAGCGACCGCGGGAGGCATCCGCTGAATCGTGAGGATTACGCACTTGGGCGTTGAATATTCGGAATCTGCGCGCCGCAATTCGTCGTTCGAATCCTTTCATGCCCGCCTATATCGCCCAACGCGCCAGCGAACTCCTCGCATTTACCGGCGAGGTTCCTATTTCCGAACGATTGCGCGCGTGCAAAGAGTTTCTTCGCAGCGAGACGAACGGACTCCAACAACGCCACCGCGAGGGCGGCGGCGGCCTGGTAATCGCCCAGGAGCGGGCGCAAATTATCGATGGAGTGCTGAGACATCTTTTTAACTACGCGCTCGCCAGCTATAATCAAAGACGAGGGGTGATCGGCGCGCCGGTGGCCCTGCTCGCACTCGGCGGGTACGGACGCCGTGAGCTTTCCCCTTGGAGTGACGTCGACGTGATGTTCTTATTTGCGACGAAGACAAAAGCGGCTGAAGCCAAGCCGCTGCAGGAACATCTCACGAACGAGATCTTGTACATTCTTTGGGATTGTGGGCTAAAGGTTGGGCACTCGACACGGACGATCGACGAGGCGTTCGCCGAAGCGCGGAAGGAAATTCTCACAAAAACAGCGCTGTTGGAGGCAAGCTTGCTCGCTGGATCCGAGAGGCTTTTCGGCATTTTCAAGCAAGCTTATCGCAGTTACTACGTCAGTGAGAATCCTCAAGATTACATTGCCGCGCGATTGGAGGACCAAGCTCACCGGAGGGGGAAATACGGCAACACGGTTTTCAATCAGGAGCCGGATATTAAAAATGGCGTCGGTGGGCTGCGCGACTATCAGAACGCCGTGTGGATGGCGCGAGTGAAACTGGATATCACCGAGATCGACGAACTGGCTGCGCAGAGTTACCTGCGGCCGGACGACCTGGCGGCATTTCAGCGCTCGTACGATCAGCTCCACCGCGTACGCAACGAGCTGCACTTTATGAGTGCGCGGGCGACGGACGTGATGAGCTTGGATATGCAGCCACGGATAGCGGAAAACCTTGGGTACACGGAGATAGAAATGCTACCGAGAGTGGAGCACTTCATGGCTGATTATTATCGGGCGGCCCAAACCATCTATCGGGTCTCCAAGTTAGTGGAAGAGCGCCTCGCGCTGAGCATAGGGCGGAACCAGAATGGCGATAAACGCCCGTTTCGCGAGAGCCTGCTCGCCGCGCGGTTTCAACGTGCCAAGCGGATCGACGGCTTCGTCCTGCGCGGGCGCGAGCTGGCGGCGGAAAGTCCGGATATCTTCCGCGTCGACCCGATCCGCCTCATCCGCGTTTTCCGGCACCTCCAGACCCTGGATGCATCCTTGGATTTCCACCTGGCGGACCTGATTCGGACCTCGCTAGCCTTACTCACCCCGACGGTGGCAACTCTGGTCGAGACCAACGTCAGTTTCCGGGCGATCCTAGCGGAGGCGGGCGCGGTGTACCCGATTTTAGCGAAGATGCATGAGCTGGGCGTACTCGGTCGGCTGATCCCCGAATTCGAAGCCCTCACCTGCCTGGTCCAGCACGAATATTACCATCGCTACACTGCTGACGTGCACACGCTAAATGCGATTCGCGAGCTCGATCGAGTCTACACCGAGGCGGAGCCCATCACTCTAAAATATCGGGCGGCCCTGCACGAGACGACGGATCGCGGGCTTCTTTATTTGACCTTGCTGCTCCACGACATTGGAAAAGCCGAGGGGATTCAGGGACACGCCGAGAGCGGAGTTCGCCTCGCCGAGCCACTGTTAGTCCGTTTCGGGGTCGCCCCCGCTGACCGCGAGCTCGTGATTTTTGTAATCAAAAATCATTTGTCGATGGCACGATTCTGGCAGAAAAGGGACGTCGATGACCCCAATACCGCCAGTGCCTTCGCCGAGCTTTCAGGTGATGCCGAGCGCCTGCGCTACTTGTACGTGCATACATTTTGCGATGCGCGCGGTACGGCGGCAGATCTTTGGAATAGCTACAAGGACACATTACACACCACTCTTTTTCGATCCACTTTCGAGAGGCTAAAACACGGCGAATCCCTCGACGCCCGATTACAACAAAAGAAAACCATGACCCAACAGGAGCTAATCGCTAAAACTATCCCCGGAATCAGCGCCGACGAGATCAACGCCCACTTTGGGTTGCTCCCCGACCGATATTTTATCCACACCGAGTCAGCGGAAATTGCGCTGCACATTCAGATGGTGAATCGTCTTTTACGATCGATCACAACGGCTGATTCGGTGGGTTCGCTCCGTCCGGTCATTGAGTGGCAAGACGATCTCAACCGCTCGTTGACGGTGGTTAATGTCGTTACCTGGGACCGCGCGGGACTTTTTTATAAACTGGCGGGCGCCTTTAGCGTCGCCGGGCTGAGTATTCTTGGATCAAAAGTGATCTCGCGGACGGATCACATTGCCATTGATACTTTTTACGTGGTCGAGCCCGGGCGGGGTCCGGTCCAGAGCGCCAGCGCGCAGGAAAAATTTGCCAAGACGATCGAGGAGGCGCTGGTCGCCAACCGCGACCTGCTCCCCGACATTATGGCCCAGGCGAAAAAGATCGCCTCAACGCGGTATCTCGCCAGTTCGAGCGGCGAGATCCTGCAGAGCTCATTCCCTCCGACGGTCGATGTTTACCACGAACTGTCGATGAAGAAGACGATTATCGAGGTTCAAGCGCGGGACCAAATTGGCTTACTCTACCGATTGGCGAAGACCATCAGCGATCATAGTTTCGACATTACCTTCGCCCGGATCGGAACGGAACGCGGCGTCGCGATTGACACTTTTTATATTGAAGGGGCCAACCACGAACCCGTGGAGACACCGGAGCGCTTACGCGAGCTGCGTGCCGCACTGAGCGAAGTGATCACCCCCAGCGCCCCGCCGGTCGCGGCCAGGTAAATATCCCGCCGAAAAACACGTCATCGCCTCCCTCCCCAGCTCGCTCCGCACTCGCCGCGCGACTCCTCGCGGGCGCGCGCCTCCTCTCGAAAAAACGGATAAAAAAGATTCCAGGGTCACGCCACCTACCTGACGCCGAACCTCATTAAAGACCGCCGCTGTGTTGTCTCCAATCCATCTTCCTGCCAACAACGAGGGCGCGGTGAACCTGCCGGCTGATGACCGTGAGCTCACCGTGCTTTATCAGCTGTCCGCCTTGGCGACGCGCACGGACGATCCGCACGTCGCGCTCACGGAGATGTTGAAGCTCTTCATCACTACCTTTAAGGCCGATGCCGGATCAATCGCGCTGATCTGCCCAGATAACAACCGCTTAGAAACCGCGGTGCAAACGGGGCCGACCACCGAGGGGCCCGCGGCCTATGAACTCAAGTCCGGCCACGGGGTCACCGGATGGTGCGCGCTGAATCGACGCTCGCTCTTGGTTCCGGACGTCCTGACCGAGCCTCGCTACATCGCGGTGCGGTCAGCCGCCCGCAGTGAAATCGCCGTGCCCATTTTAGACGGGGAAAACGTGGTCGGGGTCATTGATCTTGAAAGCGACCATCGGCACGGTTTTTTGCCGGCGGACATCGTATTGCTGGAACGTTTTAGTGCAGAAGTCGGCCACGTGCTCCGCCGACTTTGGCAAGTGGGTCACCTCGGAAGCAAAGCGCGCCAACTCGAGTCGCTGATTGTGGCGGGCCAATCCCTCGTGACAAAGTTGGACCAGCAAGAATTGCTCGAGATGCTTTCGCGCGAGGCCTGCAACATGATGCAGGCCAAGGAGTGCGCGCTTTACCTATTTGACGCCGAAAACCGCACCGTTCGTTGCGCCGCGATCACGACCAGCGGCGTACTCACGCCCACGCGAGGATCCATCCCGCTGCAATCCTCCCTGGTCGCTGCGCCCATTCGCATTCGCCAACAAGTAAGTTTCGCGGATATTCAGTCTCCGGAATTCCACGAATTGCTCGGTCTACCGGCAGATCCCACGCTGCGCTCCGTGCTGATTACCCCGATGCTCATCGAAGGCCAAGCGCTTGGCGCCGTCGCGATCTTTACCGACCGTGTGCATCGTTTCGACAACGACGAGAAACGCCTCTGCGCCGCGCTCGCCAGCCTGGGGGCCGTCGCCTTGCAAAACGCTCGGCTGTATGCCCGCGTTTTCCAGAGCGAAGACGTCCTGAGAAAAAATGAGCGCCTCACCACCCTTGGCCTGCTCGCCGCCGAGATCGCGCACGAGATCCGCAATCCGCTCACGGTCCTCAAGCTGCTTCACGACGGACTGGGAGTTGATTTTAGCGAGGAAGATCCGCGGCGCACCGATCTGCGCGTGATCGGTGAAAAACTCGACCAGCTTGAGGGCATCGTCACCCGCGTACTCAACTTCGGTAAGGCTCCGACCAGTCTGCACTCGCGGTGGTCACTAAGTGATATCATTCAAGACACCTTGATTTTGGTGCGGCTAAAATTAGCCCAGAGCAAGGTCAGCCTGCGCTGCGATCCCCTACCCCATCCGCTTTTCATTGAGGCCCACAAGGCCCAAATCCAGCAGGCGCTGCTCAACCTGATACTTAACGCCACGCAGGCCATGGTGGTCGGAGGCACCATCACCGTTACGATCACGACGTCGGAACGGGCGAATACACCGCAGGTCCGGATCGATATTTGCGATACTGGCAGCGGCATACCCGAGGAAATCCGCGACCGCATTTTCGATTCGTTTCTCTCGGGGCGCCCGGGGGGAACCGGGCTCGGCTTGGCCATTGTGAAACGCATTTTAAGCAGTCATCATGGAGACATCACGTTGCACTCCACGAGCGCCCAAGGTACGACGATGCGAATTACGCTGCCGCTCGCACGCTAAGGCGGCGGCCAGTCCCTCGCAACGGCAGCTATGAAACCAACAACCGCACCAGCCGATCTCCGCCGACGCCAGCGACGCCAGCGACGCACGCTCGGAATCGTGGGCGGGCTCTTGATGCTCGCAGGGGCGTGCGTGCTCCTGGCGTTAACCCGCATGCCGTTACCCCTGCGCCTGCTCGTCGGTCTGACTGACCTCATTGGTGGCGCCGTTTTGCTCCTGGCGGCCCATCAGGCCAAGCGTACCGGACTGCACTAGCCATGGGTCATCTTCGCTCGCACGGCGGTGTGACTCAGGGCACGCTTTCACGCCCCAACCGGCTGAGAAGATCACTTGCGAATTGCGCCTCGGATACCCGCATGATCGTTTACTTGAGCGCTCGCGCATCAGACATCGGGCGTCCGCTGGCCCCTGATTTTTGACGGATTCGCCCCACTCGCCTTAAACCCGCTACCGACCGCAAAACGTCCACCCGCTCAGCCCGTGCCCCAAATCGCTCCTATGGTCACCAAATCTCTTTTCGCCCTCCGCGCAAAATACCGCCGATCACGACTATGAATCACCAGCATCTGTACGAACCAGGCCACGATCCAACCGCGCCACCGTTGCTGCTACTGCATGGGACTGGCGGCACGGAGCGCGAACTGCTCCGACTAGGGCGGACCCTTTCACCAGGATCGGCGCTACTCAGTCCACGCGGAAACGTCAACGAACGGGGTGCCTTGCGCTTCTTTGCACGGCTGGCGGAGGGCGTTTTTGATCCCAAGGAAATCACCGAACGCACCCATGCGCTCGCTGATTTTATCTTGGCGGCGTCCACGAAGTACGCGCTCTTACCCCAGCGCCTCATCGCAGTCGGCTTCTCGAATGGCGCGAATATCGCCGCCACGTTGCTGCTGCTCCGGCCCGAAGCGCTCGGCGGCGCTATTCTGCTGCGCTCCATGGTCGTCCTCGATCAACCCGCGGGCGCCCACACGTTGACCGCCCATCGGGTCCTCCTCTGCCATGGGAGCAGCGATCCCCTCGTGCCGGCTGACCACCCGCCCCGCCTCGCCGCCTTGTTGCGCCAGGGCGGCGCCGAGGTCCAGATTGAAACCCTCGCCACTGGTCACGGACTCACCGCTCAAGACATCGCCGCAGGCCAGCGGTGGCTGCACGCTTAAGCGGCGCTACCGATCCGCCACCTCCGATGCCAACGGGGCCGCCGCTGGCAGTGGCGGCTAGTTTAGCCAACGGAATAGCCGCGCATTAGGGGGCCAACTCCGCTTTGGTCGGCGGCAGGCGATCAACAAAGGGCGCCTCAGTCCGCCGGAGTTCTGCGATCGTCTTCCGGCGCAAGTCGCGCAACCGTCCCGCGTACGCTGGGCGGGCCGCCAAGTTCGTTAGCTCTTCTGGATCGCTTTCGAGGTCGTAGAGTTCCTCGGTCTCACCCGCTACAAAATTGCGGACGTATTTTTCCCGGCCATCACGCAACAGTGCGTACCAGGGAACCCCGCCGGAAGAGATCAGGGATTCGTCGGTCGGAATCACCGCCGTCTCAGCACCATAATTCCGCGAGGTATGTGTCATGAGCAGGGGAGATTTCCAGTCCTTCGTCTCAGGGTTGGCCAGCAATGGCCGAATATCTCGACCATGCATTTTCCAGGGAATCTGCACTTGGGCCGTGCGGCAGAAAAAATCGACTAAGTCGGGCGCGTTGACCGGGTGCGGACATACCTTGCCTTCGGGAATTTTACCGCGCCAAGAAACGATCAGCGGCGATGCGATCGTCGCGTCATAGGGCGCGACTTTTTGGTTAAATCCGTGTTCACCCAATCCATAACCCTGATCGGCGGCGTAAACCACCAGCGTGTTATCCAACTGGCCGGAAGCGGCCAAAGCTGCCAGAACCCGACCGACCCCTTCATCGACTGCCGCCATGCACTCATTCACCTGTTGAATCCACGAATCATAGGACTGCCCCGGCATCAGCGAGTCATAATTACCCGCCTTACGGGCTTTGCTGGCCATGACGGGCTGCCCATCGGCACCCAGCATCCATGCCTTGGTCTTCTCAAGATAGGACGGCTTGTCCGGCCAGGGGCCGACAATATCCGCAGGCACGGGTGCGCGCCGCCCCGCCAAGGTCCCCTTATGGCGATCCGCCGGCGTCGTCGGCCCATGAATCGCTCCGTAACAAAGCCACAAGTACCACGGCTTGTCCGGATCGCGATGCTGGCCCTGCACGTACTCAATGGCCCACTGCGTGTAGTTGTCAGTCGAATACCCAGGCGCCAACCGATCCACCCCATTGAACGTCAGGATTTGCCCTGTGTAATAATTTCCCGCGTTCTCGGGATGCCCCGGCCGGTTCCAGACGATCTGATAATCCCAATCGCGACCAAAGCCCGTGTCGGTCCCCGTGTGCCACTTGCCGATTTGCGCGGTTTGGTAGCCCTGTTGGCGAAACTGGGCAGGTACAAAAGGGCACTGGACCGGATCGTAACGACTCCCGGGATATTCTCCCGCCATGGTCATACTGGTGACCGCGTGCTGCAGGCGGCCGGTCAGCAAGGCCGCCCGCGAAGGCATGCACCAAGCTCCGAAATAACTCCGCTCAAAGCGCACGCCTCGTTTGGCCAAGCCATCAATGTGGGGCGTCTTAATCCATTCTGGTCCCGCACCGTAACAACCCAGCGTTTTGTAGGACTGGTCGTCAGCAAAAATGAACAGAATATTCGGGCGCCCCGCCCCCATCTTGCCGACCCCACCCGTTTGCGCCGACCAAGCGACCCAGGCTGGCAGCAGGAAAATAAGATAGCTCAGGGCGATTTTCATGAACGAGAAAATTTTAAGGGTGGCACTACGCAGCCAGCCACGACGACTAACCGCTCACACGATTATCAGAGACTCACTAAACCCAACGCAACCGAATCATCGCGGCGAGCACCGCACTCAACCCGCCCCAAATCGACTCAGCGCGCCAAAGTCCCGCAAAAACGAGCTAATCGCACGACCCCTTTCTGAATAATCTCGTCACTCGTTGCGTAGCTGAGCCGCAAATACCCCTCGGCGCCAAACGCACTCCCAGGCACGGCCGCGACTTTCTCGGACTCAAGCAGCCGATGGCAAAACTCAACGTCCGTCAGGCCAAAGCTCGAAATATTCGGGAATAAATAAAAGGCGCCTTCCGCGAGCAAACAGGTGATTCCGGGGATTTTATTCAATTCACCATGGAGTAATCGCCTCCGGCGATCGAACGCGCTCAGCATGATCTTGAGCGCCGCCCCGGTTTTTTCTTTTTCCTTCAGAGCCGCCAACGCTCCGAATTGCGCGAAGGTCGTCACGTTGGAGGACATTTGACTTTGCAGCTCCGCAATCGCCTTCGCGACCGGGAGAGGCGCGAGCGTCGTCCCGATCCGCCAACCCGTCATCGCGTACGTCTTCGAAAACCCGGCAACCGTGATCGTGCGTGCGGCGACCTCAGGGCTAAGCGTCGCGATGCACGTCGGCTTAACACCATCGTAGATCAGATGTTCATACATCTCGTCGGAAAGAATGTAGAGGTTATGCTTCAGCGCCACTGCGACGATCGCCAGCAGCTCCGCCCGCGTGTAAACTGCGCCGGTGGGATTGGAAGGTGAATTGAGGATTAACAGTTTCGTCCGGGGAGTGACGGCCGCCTCGACCATTGCCGGAGTGAGCCGAAAACCAGTTCGGTCATCCGCCAGCACAAATTTCGGGATGGCGCCAGCCAGCTTTACCATCTCGGGGTAGCTGACCCAATAGGGCGCCGGCACGATGACCTCGTCACCTGGCGAGCACGTCGCCAACACGCCGAGATAGCAGTTAAATTTTCCACCGGGAGAAACAATGACCTGCGCGGGCACGGCATTTAGCCCGTATTCGCTGGCATAACGGTCCACAATCGCCTGGCGCAGAGGCTCGATGCCAGGAGTGGGGGCGTATTTCGTTTTGCCGCCGCGGAGGGCCGCGATGCAGGCATCCTTGATATGCTCCGGGGTGTCGAAGTCAGGTTCACCAGCGGCGAAACTGCAGACATCTTCACCCGCAGCCTGCATAGCTTTGGCTTTGCCGTCCACCGCCAGAGTCGGCGAAGGAGACACGTTACGGGCCCAAGTGGATAGTGGCGCTGGATGGGTGCTCATAGACAAATGAGCATCGACGAAAAGAGCGCACCCCTCGAAAGGCAAGCCGCGGGTTGCCTGAAATCTTCACAAAAAAAGCGGCGGTCGACGACCGCCGCCAACTGCAACAAAAAAGCCCGCGCGGTTAGCGCTTCTTTTTAGGTGGCTTGCTCAGGAGGGCCTCCAGCGCTTGCCGGATCAACTCACCGACGCTGGCATCCTTCTTTTTAGAAATCTTCCGCATCATCTGCCGATCAGCCGTCTCCACGCGCACGGAAATCTGCCGGTGAGGATCGCGCGCGGGTTGGCAACGCTCAAAGTCAAATCCCTCGATCGCAGCACGAACGATCGCACTTGAGCTTGGAAATCCCTGAGCTTTCCGACACGCCTCCATCTTCGCAATGAGCGACTCCGGGAGATCAAACGTGAGCGGTGAAGAGGGCTTGGATTTCGATTTAGCCATATAATTTTCTAAAGATGATTCGGGTGTCTGGGGGGTACGAGACGAGGAAGAAGGACGGTCTTCGCTAGGGTAATCAATGAAAATTTCGGGAAAAAATCGATTAGATACTATCCACTGGCAACGCGTCGGCACGTTCGAGCACGAGTCGATAAGCATCCGCTGGAGTGGCCACCGTCGCCCACGCGCAGGCCGCAATTGCCGAGTCGATCACCCGCGCGTGGCGGATCAAGAGTGTATCCACGCCGCAATTAAAGCCACCCAGCACATCGACATCAGCATCCCCAACGAAGCAAACGTCCTCTGGGTTGACCTCCAGCCGGCGCAGGATTTCACGCAGGCCGGCTGGGTCTGGTTTATGCGAAGTCAAATCGTCCCCACAGACCACCGTCGAAAAGAGGTCCGCCATCCGATGCACCTCGAGGATGCGATCGGTCGAGGAGCGATCCCGCCCAGTCCAGACCGCTACCGGCACTCCGGCGCGTCCGAGGGCGGCCAGCAAGGGCCGGACGCCCGCGTAAGGCTGAATCTGCTGAAAATTTTCATGATGATAACGCTCCATCCGACTAATCGCCTCGGGAACGTGGCGGGCATCAGCGATCAGCGTACGCATAAAACGCTCCGGCGGTCCGCCTAAATGACCAAAAATATCCATGGTCGCCCGACCGCCGAAGGGCTCAATCGCGTACCTAATTGCCGCGAGGACGAGCGGCAAGCTATCGAGCAGCGTACCGTCGAGATCAAAGACCACGACCCGGGCGCAACGCGCTCCTGTCATGGGGCGATCCTCACAATCAAATCTGGCGACGGTAGCGGCGCGGGCTCCGCCAGAGAATCCGGCGCAAAAAAATTAGCGCCGAGCATCAAATTGAGGGCGGCTCCGGTGATCTGGAGGCGCGTTTTGTCTCGGGTCACCTCGTTGCGATAATCGGCCTGCTTAGGCACATATTGATCGCCGATTTTCTTTAGACTCACAAAAGCAAAAGACTTGAGCACCCGGTTCGTAGGGCTGATCAGTTCGGTCTGAATAAGCGCATTGAATTGCGTATCCAAAAAAGCCCGGGCCGCGGCAATCTCCCCGTATTCGGCCGCCACGGCCGCAGGAACCAACACACGAAAAGCGTAGGCGGGACGGCCAAGAACGGAACGCGTCGTCTTCTCAAAAGTCGCTTCGGGCCAATAGAGGAAAGGCATCTGCACATCGAAAGCCGTGATTTCAAGTCCAGGAATCAGCGGCCTGCATAAGTCACGAGGACCTAATACCTCGGCTCGGCCGTGGCGCCACTGCCAGACCTGCCCGCCGACGCCGTTTTGCACTAACCAGCGCTGCGAGGCTCCCTCGGCGTCCAACAATTCGAGCCGGAGGGTCGCGCCTCGGTCGTTCCGACCACCCCAGAGTCGGCCTCGATAGACCCGCTCGGGGCCCCGCGCCGGCCGCGCGCGGAACTCTACCTCCAGAAAAAACTCTCCTCGGATGCCCGCCTGCCGAAATTCTTGCAAGATTCGCGCGGCCTCCAACGGCTCGATTTTCCCCTGATTTAAAAGCTCAGGAAAAGACCCTGCGGGCACCGCCGCGCGGGCACCGAGGGTAGCGAGACCCAACCACAGAACCGCCCGCCAATATCGGGCGGGCGGCGGGCAGCCAGCAAAGTGCATGGCGGACAGACCCTATTTCTTGGGTGCTTCCGATTTTGGCTCGTTCACCGTCGGGACTGGGACCGGCGTACCTGCTGGCATCGCCACCGCGGGAGCAGCGGCAGGTGCGGCGGCAGGTGCGGCTGGCACGGCAATCGTCGGGAGAGCGCTCCCCGCAAGGGTCTTGGCATGGTTGCGCTCGTAGATCCGCCCCAAGTACAAAACGAAGGCCAAGCCGAAGAAGAGCAAGGCCGCGTAAATCGTGGACTTACTCAGTACATTAGAGGTATCGGCGCCGAAGGCCGCCTCGGCGGCACCACCGCCCAAAGCGGCGCCCATACCGCCGTCCTTCGATTTCTGCATCAGGACAACCATGACGAGAAAAAGAGAAACAATGATCAGAATGAAGGTGAGGATTCCGAGGAGCAGGCTCATGAGAAAGGGTCAGAAGTGCCGAGCTGATGTTCGGTTGTCAATTAACTACCAGAAATCCTGTAATTTTTCCGTAACCCTCGTTTTGCCGCTTCCGACCATGCGCCCAAGCCGAAGGCACGAAACGAAACCTCAAGCCTGTACGCCCAATTTTTCCAGCAACCGCTGCAAGTCATCGTTACCGCGGTATTCGATCACGATCCGGCCTTTCTTAGGGGTGTGCAAAAGAGCCACGCGAGCACCGAGATGCGATGTCAATTTTCTCTCAATACCCGCGACGGTCGCCGTATCCTTGGAGGAAAGCCCGGGCTTGTTCACGACCCGCGCCTCCGGCCCAGCCCCGATCGCCGCTTTCAGACCCGCGGCGAGTTTCTCGGTCACCCGCACGCTCAAACCTTCCTCGATCACGCGACGCCCAACCACGGTCCGCTGGGCAACATCCTCGATGCCGAGCAACACTTTGGCGTGGCCGACCGTGAGTAAGTTTTTCGCGACGTAGCCCTGCAAGGCAGAGTCCAGCGAGAGTAATCGCAAAGCGTTCGCCACCGAGGCGCGCCCTTTGCCGACCCGCGCGGCGGCGGTTTCCTGCGTAAGATCAAAGTCGCGAATGAGGCTCGCGTAACCGTGGGCCTCTTCAATCGCGTTAAGACCCTCGCGCTGGAGGTTTTCGATTAAACCGAGTGCGGCGGAAGAAGCATTACTTGCCTCCACGAGGCGAGCGGGGATCGATTTGATCTTGAGAAATTGAAACGCCCGCCAGCGGCGCTCGCCCGCGATCAATTGAAATTTATCACCTACTTTGCGAACGACAATCGGCTGCAATAATCCCTCCGAGCGAATACTCTCGGCGAGTTCCCCGAGTTGGGCCGAAGGGATTTCGCGGCGGGCCTGGTAGGGGCTCGGCTCAATGAGGTGCACCCCAATTTCGAGGTAGCCGGGAGCGCCCGAGGGCGTGACGACGGGAGCGGGGGCGGGAGTTGAGGAGGCCGGCTTAGCGGCGGCGATCAGACCGCCGAGTCCGCGACCGAGACGAGATTTGGGTGCTACCGACATAAGTATTTATTTTCCTGCAGGGATAAAGAGCGTCTGCCCCGTGGTGATGCGAGAAGGATCGGAAATCTTATTGGCATTAACGATGTCATGCTGCTTGGCGCCGGTCTTTTTCGCGATGCTCGCCAGGCTGTCCCCTTTTTGCACGGTGTAACTCATCCCCTCCTTCGCATAGTCCTCGGCGAAGATCGTCTGCACGGCAGCCCCCTTCGCCGGCGATTTCGCGACCGACTCCAGGGCCGCGTTAGTCTGTTTAGCCAGCTTCTCCATGCCCGCCGCCACTTGCTGAAGAACCTCCGCTTTCGACGTCGACACGGCACTACGGGCAGTTCGCGCCATCTCCTCCACGGCCTCCTTCACCTCCGCCATGGTCGCATAATTTTTATCTGCCGCGGTCGCACGGCGCCGCCACTCGGTGTTTTCCCGTTCTATTTGCTCAAGGCGCAAGGTCAATTCCGTGACCCGCTGCGTCAGCCCGCGCACATCCTCCCGCAAGTTGGCGATTTCAATCTGGGGGCTCTGCGCAAATGCGGATGCGGAAATGAGTCCGCCCGCGGCCATACTTTTCCACATATGCGGCAGCTTGCGAAAAGATTTTAGAAAAACAAGCGGCATGTATTTTCAGGAAAATCAGCGGTGAACTGAAGCGAGCAACCGCGCCAGTCCCGGCCACTGCCAGCAGCCTCGGACAATTTTTACCGGAAAAGGCCATGAAGCGCTGCGCGTTGTTCTGAACACGGGTGAACGAAGGGCGAGGACGCCCTGCAACCCGCGCAGAGGGCTGCACCCCGCGAAAGGGCCCGCTGGGCCGCACGGTTTAAACCGTGCGACGGGTCACGAGCTCACGCATCGCCCGCGAGGCGATGATCGTACCTGCGGGCACGGCGAATCCTCGCAAAAAATCAGACGCGGCGAGCATGCGCCCACCCGGCCGCTGGAGCTTCCGCAGACGCAGAACGCCTGCACCCGTGGCGACCCATAAAGCCTCCGCATCTGCCCCGAGCACTTCACCCGGTCGCCCGCTCGTTGGCCGCCCGCCGTGGATATCAGCCCAAGCCTCCGCCAATCCCAATTTAATCGTTTGCCCTGCCAGCTCCACCGTGCAGGCCGGCCATGGATAGAGCCCATTGACGCGCGCCGCCAAACAGTGGGCACTCTCCGCAAAGTCCAACCCGCCGTCCTCCTTGGCCAGCTTTCGACAGTAACTGGCCGCACTTTCAACCTGCTCAGAAAAAACCAGCGTGCCCGCGCGTAAGAGAGGCAACGCGCCCGCAACCAGCGCCACACTCGCGGCCGCCAATTTCGCCTCCACCTCAAGCGAGGTATCCTCTGCTGAAACCGCGACCCGCGCGACCGCGGCCACCGGGCCCGCATCAAGCCGCCGGACAATTCGCATCAACGTCACCCCCGTTTCGCGCTCACCGCTGGCAATGGCCGATTGAATGGGGGAGGCTCCGCGAAAGAGCGGCAGAATTGAGGTGTGCAGGTTGAGCATACCGAGGCGTGGCGTCGCAATGAAATCATCCCGCAAAATATGACCATACGCCATGACGAGACCAAGGTCAGCCTCCCTCGCGGCCAACTCCAAGCGGGCGGACTCGGTCAATTTCTCAGGCTGAAACACCGGCAGGCCTCGCGCCGTGGCCCAAGCCTTGATCGCATTTGGCACCACCTGCTGGCCGCGACCGGCGGGGCGGTCCGGCTGGGTCCACACCGCGATGATCCGAGCCAGCGAAGCCCCTTCCCCGGCGATCCAATCAAGCAAAGGCAAGGCGATGGCGTCCGCCCCAAAAAAAATAATCTGCAACGGTCGTGACATCGAAGGGGTCCCGCAAAGCGCTCAGCTCACGACCGCAAGAAACGCCAGACGTCGAGAGAGTGCCGAGATTTTTTTAGAGGAAAGGAAAACACCGAACCGTGTTTAGGTGAATCCGTCGCGGAGGCACAACACATTACGAGAAGTCTCTGGCCATGCCTTGGCGTCAGGGACATCCTCTGCGCGGAAACGCGCGAGATCACGCGCCCCGTCTTCGCGGTAAATCCGAGCAGCCCGCCCGCACCCCTTCACCCGGCTTCATCGGTCCACGAAAATCTTGGCATAAAGTCCACGTGGCCAGAAACGCGGCTCGCTTCGGGCCGCACTTTTTGCGTCCTTGCGCGCGCCACTTATGACCGCGACTTCTGCCGCAACGCCTGCCCATGATCCTTATGAAGCGCTTCGCATTGCGAACTACCGTCGCTATCTCATTGGTAATTTTTTCGCGCTCCTCGGCCGCCAGGCGGTGGTCACCGTGGCCAGCTGGCAGGTGTACGCTTGGACGCACTCATCAACGGCGCTCGGGTTGGTCGGCCTCGTTAACGTAATCCCGTTGCTGGCTCTCTCGCTCCCGGCAGGCGCGCTCGCGGACCGGCGCGACCGGCGCTGGCTGCTCGGCCTGGGAACCACGGCGATCGCTTTTATCAATCTTTGCCTAGCTGGTCTGGCACTGCGCAGCGTAGTTGTTCCCGACCTCCCCCTCCTCCGCTGGGCCAATGACCTCCTTCGCGAAACAGCCCACCTCTTCGAACATCATACCGGAACTGAAAGTCTCCGCTTTGATGAACCAGCCCTACCACTCGTCTTCTTGCTGCTGTTGGCGCACGCCTCGATCCGGATTCTCATTTGGCCCGCCCGCGCCAGTATCACACCCCTACTGGTTCCGACCCGCGCTCTGGGTAACGCCATCACCTGGAACGCCAGCACCTTCGAAATTGCCACAGTCGCCGGACCCGCGCTCGGTGGATTTCTAATCGCTTTTACGGGGATCGCGCCAGTTTACGCCTTCGGCGCGATGCTCGAATTGAGTTTTGTGCTCACGCTATTTCGACTGCGTTATGAACAACCGGCGCGTCCGCCGGCGGGCAAGCGGACCTGGCGAGACATGCTCGCGGGGGGAGAGTTTATCTGGAGAAAAAAAATAATCCTAGCCGCGAGCAGCCTGGATCTTTTTGCCGTTCTGCTGGGCGGCGCCACCGCGCTCCTGCCTCTTTACGCTGACCAAATCTTACACGTCGGGCCAATCGGGTTCGGCTGGCTCCGCGCCGCGCCGTCTCTCGGAGCCTTTGCGATGGCGATGCTCCTCGCGCACCGTCCGCCACTGGCCCGACCAGGCGTCGCACTGCTTTGGTCTGTCCTCGGCTTCGGGACCGCGATTGTCATTTTCGGGCTTTCTCCGTGGTTCTGGCTTTCGCTCGTCGCGTTATTTTTCACGGGGGCATTCGACAATATCAGTGTCGTCGTCCGCCAATCGCTCGTGCAGCTCCTCACCCCCGACGAGCTGCGCGGTCGAGTAACCGCGGTAAACCAGATCTTTATTGGCTCCTCGAACGAGATTGGGGCGCTGCGCGCTGGGCTCATGGCGGCCCTCGTCGGGCCCGTCGCCGCCGTGGTGTGGGGTGGCCTCGGCACGATCGCCGTCGCGGCGCTGGTCGCCCGCGCGATTCCCCAACTCCGGCGGCTCCCGCCGCTGAACACCCTGAAACCGGAAGCGTAAACGCCCGGCTGCGCCCGCTGCGCCCGTTCATTTCCCTTTCGTCGAAAGAGGCTTCTTTCGGGTCTGGTGTCTTTGGAGCTTCCACTATGCGCGCTCGTTCATTCCCATTTCGTCGAAGGATGCTTCTTTCGGCCCGAAGCGGCTGCGTTAGTTGACAACCCCGGTTCGCAAACTAGAGATCGCCGTGCCGTCCTTATGCCAAAGTCTTCCCTAGCCCAGAGCGAGACCAAGCCCCTAATTCTCATCGTTGAAGACGAAGCTGAGCTTTCTAAAGTTATCGCGCTGCACCTAAATCGCGCGGGAATGCACACGCAAACCTGCGGACGGGGGCAACACGCGGTGAAGTTTCTCCAAAAAAACTTCGTCAATCTCGTGCTACTCGACGTCAACCTCCCCGATCAATCGGGATTCGCGCTGATCGAAGAACTCAAGTTGGCCAATATCAAGACGCCCGTGATTTTCGTAACGGGGAACATTGAGGAGACGAGCAAGGTCCGGGGGCTTAACCTCGGTGGCGACGACTACGTGACCAAGCCGTTTAGCTACCGCGAGCTGATCGCGCGGATTCAGGCCGTACTCCGGCGCACCGCTGGCTTGGAGGATCGCAATCTCACCCCCAATGTACTCGTCACGGACGCACCGTTTATTTTTTGCGGGGCCCGCGTGAGCCCTTCCCACTTGGAAATTCAGTTTCCCTCGGGAGCACTGGAGAAGATTGGGCCGAAGGAAATCGGGATCATGGCGTGCCTCCACGCGCACGCGGGAGCGATCGTTACGCGCGAAGCCTTGATCCACGCCGTCTGGGGCATCCATGCAAACCTGCAGAGCCGCTCGCTCGATCAATATGTGAGAAAATTACGCGCGCGTTTTTTGACCCACGGGATTTCGATGGACGCGTTGTCCAATGTGTACGGGGTGGGCTACGTCATCGCGTCGGGGAGCACTGCCCGGGGTACTGCCCGGGGCGGGCTCCCATCAAAATAATTCGGTCTGATACTCAACCACCGCCCGGCCGGCGATCGGCTCGCTCGATAATATCCGAGTCAACGGCGCGGGAGCGGACCTACCCGCAAGCGCGGAGTCGACCTCCGGGGAAGCACCCACCGCCGGGTCGGGTCTGCCGATCGACGAAATATCCGACACGATGGGCGCATGCTCTGCGCTCGAAGCACCCACCGCCGGGTCGGGTCTCCCGATCGACGGGAGCCCATAGCGCCGCCGGGCCTCGTCGGCGCTGGAGCGCAGGGCAAACTCATCGAGAAGCCGAAAAAGCTCCGCCGGCTGCGGGTTTCGCGATTCAGATGAGATGGGCGGCAGCGCCAAGTTCAGGGTCGTGAGTCGCAGATTGAGACGGAGCCGCTCGGCGTTGGCCAACAAGGGCACGCGAAAACGCTCAGGGGTAATCTCGGCTGCCCGGGCCAGCACCGCATCGACGCTCCCGCCGTACTCGGTTAACCACTTCGCCGCCGTTTTCGGCCCTACCCCGTCGAGACCCGGGATGTTATCCGCAGTATCACCGACCAACGCCAGATAATGGGCGATTTGCTCAGGCGGTACTCCAAATTTTTCTTTAACCCCAGCGGCATCGAGCCGGCGCCAACCGAGCTTGGGATTAGCGGACGGCGGCGGCCGTAAAATTTTAATCCTTTCGTCTACAATCTGAGCAAAATCTTTATCACTACTGACAATCACAACATCGTGCCCGGCTTGCCCGAGACGGACGGCCTCCGCCGCGAGTAAGTCGTCGCTCTCCACCCCCTGCACGGCAACACCCGCGAGCCCCATGGCGCGGGTGAGCGCCTTGATCGGCTCGATCTGCTGGCGGAGAGCATCGGGCATGGGCTGACGCTGCGCCTTATACGCGGCGTGCAGAGCGACGCGGTCTGCCGATTCTCCGAGATCAAAAAAAACGAGTGTCGCCTCGGGTTTTTCATCATCGATCAACCGCCAGAGTGATTTGACCCACCCGTAAAGCGCCCCCGTCGGAAAGCCATCTGCGCGCGTAAATTCTGGCAAGGCGTGAAAGCAACGGTAAGCGAGATTGAACCCATCAATGAGGAGCCACTTCGACATAGGGAAAGGCTGAGGCGCTCATGCGAAAAGCGAAAGCTCCAAAAAGGAATCTTCCGAGGAAGCCCACTAACGCGCGTCACGATATTCTCGGAGAATTATTTCAAGGTAAGTAACTGCTCAGGTCGATTTCCCCCGGCAATCACGAACACCTATCTCCTTTGGTGCGGTGACCAAAGTGGTCCGCACAGTCCCCTGTGCGGCTCTGAGCCAGGAGACGCCCTTCCGCACCCGATTGGAATG
>CAMDOF010000054.1 GCA_945903465.1 Opitutus sp. GAS368 | reverse complement strand
GCGCGGGTGTTGGTGAATTACACCGGCGACTACCTGCAAACCTACTCGGCCACCGCCGCGTGGCGAAATCTCTACCGGTTTAAGCGCACCATCGTTAACCTTGGGCTCTCGTATCAAATCCGCCCGGCGCTCAGCCTGACGTGCGACGTCTCCAATCTCTTCAACCAGCCGCAGGCGCTCTACCTCGGCAGCAAGGATCGCATGCAGAGCACGATTATCAATGGGACGACCATCACGGCCGGGCTCAGCGGTCGATTCTGAGCGGGGTTTGCAGCCGCAAAAGCATACTCACGATGTGCACGTTGCACTCCATCACCCTCGGTCTGTTCGCTGCGGCCGCTCTCTCCTCCGGACGGCCGTCGAAAGTGCCTGACCCCAGATTCGACATCACGCTTGACGACATCTCGGGCCAGCGAAACGACCAGCATCCTCTACGCCCGCAGTTGCACTCCATGCCACGCCAAGGTCGCGTCGGAGATGCGTCGGCTTGTTCTATTACGCAGGTGAGGATCACCTGTTCTACCTGTATGATTAGTGGTCCCTTCGGCGGGCTGCCCAAAAGCAGTGGGGCCACGCGGTGAGTCGCGATTTGATCCACTGGGAGGAACTTCCGCCTGTGCTGGAACCGCTGATCGACAACCGTCCCGGAAGCCGCAGCGGCGTGGTTGATTGGAACGATCTGCGCGTCCGATTCCTTCAGGCCAACCGCCTCGAATCCATCTGGAATGTTCGGCGATGAAGACCCGTGCAACTAAACCTTGCCCGTTCGCCGTTAAACGCCCCAAGGCAACGGAGTTTTCTGACGGTGGCTGAAGTCAGGAAAATAGAATCGTAATCCACTTGTTTATGCGAATTCGAATGGCCGGTTTGTCCGCTGCATTGTCCGGCGCAGCGGTAATTGCGGCGGCCGAACCAAAGCTTGCCGACGAATGGTCCACGTTCTCGTTGTATGCGGGCGTCGGCTATGATCAGCCCTTGCGCCCGCAGTTTCATTTTACCTCGCGCATGGGCTGGCTGAACGATCCGAACGGGATGGTTTACTACGACGGCGAGTGGCACATGTGCTTTCAACATCATGCCAAGGGCAACATCAGCGGACCAAAATCATGGGGCAATGCGGTGAGTCGCGATCTGATGCACTGGCAGCAATTGCCCCATGCGATCAATCCGTATCCCAATGTGAAATGGGAGCAGGGCGCTATCCACGCCATCTGGTCGGGCTCGGCGGTCGTGGATGGATTGAATGCGCTGGGCAAACAACACGGCGAAGTAAAAACCCTCTTCGCGATTTACACGGCGACTCATACGGGGGAGGACAAAAAGGCCGCATTTTTCCAGGCGGGTGCCTTCAGCACGGACAAAGGCCGCACCTGGAGTAAAATCAACGGCGGCAGGCCACTCATCGATCACCAGCCCGACGGCGAGGGAGGGCAGCGCGACCCCAAGGTTTTCTATCACCCGGCGAGCAATTCTTATGTGCTGATCATGATGGTCGGTGGCAAAGATCGGGCCGTGCGGCTCTGGCGATCCACCGATCTCCTGCATTGGGAAAAACTGGGCGACATCCCGAACAAGGCTGCTGAGTGCCTCGACATGTTTAGCGTCGCTGTCGATGGGGATTCGAAGAATGTGAAATGGGTAATCGCCGATGCTGGGACTCGGTATGAGGTCGGCGACTTTGATGGCAGAACGTGGACGGGCCTTGGCGCGAAGGATAAGGACGGGCGCCCGCTGCGGTTTGATTTTGGCGACGCCTATTATGCGGCCCAAGTGTTCAACCAAGCTCCCGACCGCCGGGCGGTGCACATCGGCTGGTTGCAAAGCAAGTCCGCCGGCTACAGCCCGTTCACCGAGGCGGGCATGCCCTTCACTCAACAGATGTCGATTCCGGCCGAGATCACATTGCGCACCACGCCCGAGGGCATCCGCCTGTTCCGCAATCCGGTCGGGGAACTCGCTGCGCTCCACGCGAAGACGAGCAAGTTTGAGAACCTCAGCGTAGAAGCCGCCAAGGCCAAGCTCGCACCCCTCGCTCCCGAGCTGATCGACCTGAGCATCGCGTTTGTCCCGACCGGCGATCTCACTCTCCATGTTCGTGGATTGGCGATTCAGTATGACGCGGCAAAGAGGGAATTCGCCTTTACCAACACCGCCCGCGTTGAAGGCGAAAGGGCGGGGATGATCAAACTCCCCGCTGACAAACGGCGGCCCTACACCGACAATGGCCGGCGCGCCATTCGCGCGCCAGAAGTGAACGGCGAGGTCAAACTGCGCGTGCTCGTCGATCGGGCCTCGCTGGAGCTTTTCGTCAATGACGGCGAGGCGGCGGCGAGCTTTGTGGTGGTTCCCGATTCAAAAAACCGCACGCTTTCCCTGACAGCCGGGACGGCCACCCAGATCAAACTTTTGGAAGTGAACGAACTGAAGTCAGCGTGGGTCGGCAGATGAAAAGACCCATGCGGACGAACACCACCGTCAACGGGATAGGCACCTGGCTTTGCGCCATGGTGAAGTCCGCGACGTTCACGGTCGATCTGACTGCTGGCAAAACCAAGCTGGCCGCCGACTTCCTGGATAAAGATGGTGAGATTCTCTGCAGCGCGTTCTTTGTGAAAGTGACCTTGGTCAAATGAAATCCTGGGCCGGAAAATAACGGAGTCCGAACGCTTCATCGCGCCAAACGCGCAGCAGTCTTTCTAGATCAAAACGACCATGAACCCATTCAATCCCCTTTCCCGTGTATCCCGTTTCCTGGCGCGGACGTTAGCGCTCGCCACCGCCTCCGTCCTGCTCGCGCAGCCACCCAAGCGCCCCGACATCGTTGTCGCCGACTTCGAGGGCGAGACCCACGGCGACTGGCAAGTTGAGGGTGAAGCCTTCGGGAAGGGGCCGGCGCGAGGCACGCTGCCCAGCCAGATGAAGGTGGCTGGTTTCGCTGGCAAGGGGTTGGTGAACTCCTTCCATGGTGGCGACAAGTCGACCGGTAAACTCACATCGCCCGCATTCACGGTCGAGCGAAGGTTCATCACTTTTCTCATCGGCGGTGGCGGCTGGGGCAACGAGACGTGCATGAACCTGCTCGTCGACGGCCACGTCGTGCGCACCGCGACCGGCAACAACTCGCAACCCGGTGGCAGCGAGGCGCTCGCGCCCGCGGCGTGGGACGTTGCCGAGTTCGCCGGCCGCCGGGCGACGCTCGCGATCATCGATCAACGCACCGGCGGCTGGGGACACATCAACGTGGATCAGATCGTGCAGTCTGACACCAACACGGCTCCCGCAGGTGTGTCCGCACCGGCGCTGGTGGCCATGGCGAAGACACTGACCGTAAGCGGCACTCACCTCGTCGTCCCGATCGCAAACTATGCCAGAGGGGCCGATGTGGTTCTGCTCGGTATTTACGACGGCGATCGGTTGGTGCAGAATTTCACGGCTTCGCTGCCGCGCGGCAATGACGCGTTCTGGTTGGCCGCCTATCCGCTGGAGCACTTCGGATTGAAGGGAAAGTCGATCAAGATTGCTCCAGCGGTCGATGGCCGTGGCCCCGAATCCTGCCGCGCCGCGCTAGAGCGCATCAAGATCGGTGCAGCCGGGGATGCGCTGGCGGCGTCCGACTACGCGCAACCCTACCGCAATCAGTTTCACGTCTCCTCTCGCCGCGGCTGGAACAACGACCCCAACGGGATGGTTTTTCACAACGGGAAATATCACCTCTATTATCAGCACAACCCCTTCGGGATATTCTGGGGCAACATGCACTGGGGGCATTTTGAGAGCACGGACCTCATCCACTGGGCCGAAACGTCCATCGCTCTTTCCCAAAAAACGACCAAGGACATGGCGTTCTCCGGCGGTGGTTTTGTGGACTTCAACAACTCGGCCGGCTTCGGCAAAAACACGTTGTTCATCGCCTTCACCAGCACCGGCCGCGGTGAGTGTCTCGCGTACAGCCAGGACGGCGGCCTGACCTTCACCGAGTTGCCGGAGAACCCCGTCGTAAAACACAAGGGCCGCGATCCGAAAGTCATCTGGTATCAGCCCGAGCAGAAATGGGTCATGGTGATTTACGATGAGACGCCTTGCGCCGAGACAGACGCCACGCCGCCGACCAAAGGCATGGAAAAATTTCAGACACGGAGCCTTGCGTTCTGGGAATCGAAGAACCTCCGGCAGTGGACCCGCACGGGGGCGTTTACCGATCCCGATCGTGCCGCGGTGTTCGAGTGTCCCGAGTTGTTCGAATTGCCCGTCATCGGGCGGCCCGGTCAAACGCGCTGGATTCTGCTGGCCGCGCAGAACCGTTATTTCGTCGGCCGCTTCGACGGCAGGACGTTCCACCGGGAATCCGGTCCGCACGGCACGCCGCACGGCGTTTTCTATGCCGCGCAGACGTTCAGCGATGTGCCCGATGGTCGCCGGATCCAAATCGGCTGGGTGCGCACCGATAGCTACGAGAAGCAGTTTCCGGATCAGATCGTCAACCAGGCCTTCACCCTGCCGCACGAGCTGACGCTCCGCGAAAACGGCGAAGGCATGCGGGTGTTTTTTTCACCGGTGAAGGAGACTGAAAAACTGCGCGGTGGTGTAATCGCCGAGGGAAAAGATCTGACGCTCGCGCAGTTCAACGTCCTGCTGCAGAAATGCCAGGGGGAGTTGAGCGAAGTGGAGATCGAGTTCGCCGATTCGGGACCGAGGGAGCTTAGGATCAACGGCCTCGACGCCAGCTTCAACGGCCGCGTCGCCCGCGTCTTCACGGATCGCACGTTCAACGAAGTCTACGCTGACGGCGGTCTGTCCTACGAAGTGCGGAAACGCGCGGCCGGGGAATTTGCGTCCACCGAAACTAGGCTCAAAGCTGACGGCGACGTCCGCGTTCGCGCGCTAAAAATTTTCCTCCTCAAGTCTATCTGGCCGGAACCGGTCGAGAAGCTGGTGTTGTTCGAAGACGGCAAGGCGCCGCCGTTGACGGAAGGCCTGGAGTTTCATCATGGCGCCTGGACATTCGGCGAGGGCGCGATGATCGGCGAGCAAGTGCCCGCCGAGAAGCACCTCGCCACGATCAAGGGGCTCGTGCCCTTCGATCGTATGAAGCTGGAGTGGAAAATGAAGTTTGTGCAGCCCCTGCAGAAATTTCTGTTCGTCACCTGGCCGGCTGATGCCAACGCCCACGCGATGGATTTTACGTTCACCCCTGCCAACGGCCAATTTGCCGTCGTACGCCCGAAGTCGAAGGACGCCTCCGCCGCCACCCTCGCGAAAGGCGAGCTGAAGAAATTGCACGCGGAGTGGCACGATATCACCTGCATTCATGATGGTCCCCATTTCACCGTCACCATCGATGGCGAAACGATCAGCGCCACTGATGCCTCCTTTGCCCGTCCGATGGGCCCGTTTTACCTCAATGGCGGCGGCTTCGATGGCGCCAAATTTATGGTGAAGGATCTAAAGCTCAGTGCGCTGAAGTAGCGGTGGTTTTGCCGCCGCGCTGAGTTCGCCGGAGGCGAGGCCGGGCCCCCGGCATTTTAAGTCTGGTGGGGTCGTCGCTGCAGCAGAAGCCCGTGGCGGGCGGCCGTCGGAAGATTTTCAGCGTTTGGTTGTACTTTTCGCCGATGGGGGAAATCGGGAAGTAGAGTTTTCACCGCGGGGCGCTCGCGCCGTATGCTCCGTCGACTCTCGTGGGTCGGGTGTCGGTCAATTGAGTTTCCGGCCAGCCCAGCCAGTAGTCAGTAAACCCGTCCATCCGAGGAAATCCCCGGCGCTCTGCGAGGCAGCTGCGCGCTCCGTTCGCGGCCGAAGGGGTTGGCGGGAGCCACCCAGCGACTGATGCGCTCGCGGTTTCCAGTTGGCGATCCCTGAGCCGGCCAGTAGGGGCGGCCTCTGGGGGGTGCGGGGACGGGAGGCCGCGAATCGTCTTTGCGTTGAGGTGATTTTGCGCAGTAAATTCTGGGAAACTTTTCGACCTATGCCGCACTTTCCGATCGTTGATACCCATCTTCATCTTTGGGACCGCCAGCGCCTGCGGTACGCTTGGTTGGAGAGTGTCGCGGCGTTAAATCGCGACCATGGGCTCGATGATTATCGGCGGGCGTGCGGCGCGGTGGCGGTGGCCAAAATGGTTTTTGTACAGTGTGAATGTGATCCGCTCCAGTCGTACGAAGAAGCCGCGTGGGTGGCGGAACTCGCGAGCACGGATCCGCGGCTGCGCGGCATCGTGGCGCAGGCGCCGGTCGAGCGCGGTGACGGCGTGGCGGCGGATCTCGAGCGTTTGGCGGGTAATCCGCTCGTCAAGGGCGTCCGGCGTTTGCTGCAGTCGGAAGCGGACGATGCGTTTTGTCTGCGCCCGGATTTTGTCCGCGGGGTGCGGCGATTAGCGGCGCACGGTTGGAGTTTCGATCTGTGTATTTTTCATCGGCAACTGGCGAATGCCACCGCGTTGGTGCGGCAGTGTCCTGAGGTGCGTTTCGTGCTCGATCACATAGGCAAGCCGGACATCAAGCGGGGTGCGTTGGATCCGTGGCGGGCGGAATTGCGGGCGCTGGCGGTATTGCCTAATGTGGAATGTAAAATCAGCGGGTTGGTGACGGAGGCAGATTTTGTGACGTGGACGGCGGCGGATTTGCAGCCGTACATCGAGCACGTGGTCGCATGCTTTGGCTGGGACCGCGTGATGTTTGGTGGCGATTGGCCGGTGAGTACGCAGGCGACGGATTATCCGCGGTGGGTGGCGACGCTGGAGGTGGCGTTGAGCGGGTGTACCGCCGAGGAGCGGCATCGTTTTTTTGTGCGTAATGCGGAAAAATTTTATCGTATTTAAATCGAGTAGCCGCGGGTGAGCGGGTGGGTGCGAGTGGTGCAGCGATAAACGATTGGCGGGGGGAGGGGGATGGCGCTGGGCCGAGCCGAGTGCGGAATTCGCGGCGGGCCAGCCGCGCCCGGTCGCGATCAGGGACGCGGGTCGTCGGTGATTTTTGCGAGGGCGGCACGGGCGCGGGCCATGGCGGTTTCGTCGTGTTTTTCGCGGGACGGCAAGGCGAGCCCCGCGGTAAAAGCGATGCGGGCTTGGGAGGGGAGGCCGTGGGCGGCGAGGGCGAAGCCCAGCTCGAGGTGATGCTGGAGCTGGGTAGGTTCCAGGTCGACGGCCCGGCGCAAGTGGTCCACCGCCTCAGCGGTGGAGGCCGCGGGCAGACCACCGTAGAAAAGTTTGACGAAGACCCGCGCGGTGGCGCCGAGCGTACTGACTTCGTAATGCCAGCGCCCTAAAAGATGATGAGCCCACGCGTAGTCGGGATCGAGGGCAAGGGCGCGGAGGGTATGGTCGCGGACGAGTCGTGAGTATTCGACTTTGCGGCTCGGGTTGGCGAAAAAGGCGAGCTTCCCGTAGCAGATGGCGACGGAGAGGACGTTCTCGGCGTGATGGGGCTCCACGGCGGTGGCGCGTTGGGCGTAGTCGAGAGCGCGTTCGATGGCGGCTTTTTTTTCAGCGGTTGTTTTCAGTTCGACGTCGAGGTCCGAGTACTGCCGCGCGATTTTGCGGAGAATGAAAGGATCGTTCGGCTGAGTTTTTTCCGCAGTCAGAAAAAGTTCGAGTGCGCGCTGGGTCTGGAGACTGGCCTCGGCCGCTAAGGCGGCGCTCACGACTGACTCAGTGGCGGCGGCGAGGGGGCGATGGTTGCTGAAAAATCCGCAGGTGATGACGAGTGCGATCAGTGCGCCGCGAAGCATGGAGGCAACGCGGGTGAAGGTCGCGGTCGAGGAGAGCATGATGGTGCGCGCGATGAGCGGGCCGCGTGGCGAGGACGGATAGCGGAGGGAAGCGGAGCTCAAGGTGCGAGTGGCAAGAGCGCCACGTGGCGCGGATGTGGCGCGGGCGTGGCACGGGCGTGGCTCGGGTATGGCACGGCGTGGCGCGGGTATGGCGCGGGCGTGGCTCGGGTATGGCGCGGGTATGGCACGGGTATGGCACGGGCGTGGCACGGGCGTGGCGCGCGCGTGGCGCGGGTGTGGCGCGGGCGTGGTGGGCGCGGAGCCTAGAGCACGAGGGCGCGGGTAGCTCACGGCGCGCGGTGAGTGTTGCGGTTATTTTTTATGGGGGCTGGCCGGTCACGGTTTCCGAAATAAGTAATGGCTGACGAGCCACTCCTCGCCGTCGTGGTAGCCCCAGAGTTCCGCGCAGCTCATATAAAAGACGCGCCAGTAATACCACCAGGTGGCGGCTTGAGCTCCGTAGGCTGCAGTGAAGATGGGCATGATTTCAGTGCGATGGGCGTCCATGTTTTCAAGCCAGTGCTCGGCGGTGCTTTGGTAGTGGGTGCCGTTGACCTTCCAATCAGTGACTAAGCGTAGGTCGTCTTGAAACTGGGGCAGGAGATCGTGGGCGGGCATCTGGCCGCCGGTGAAGAAGTAGCGAGACATCCAGTCGGATGCGTCGCGGGCGACAAAGTGGTAAGACCAGCGGGCATGGGTGAAGATGTGGACGAAGAGGAGTCCCTCGGGCTTTAACCAGCGGGCGACCTGGGAGAGGAGGCGCTGGTAGTTTTTCATATGCTCGAACATCTCGATGGAGACGACGCGGTCGAATTGGTTCGGCGCGGTATCGAACGTATTCATGTCGTGGGTGATGATCGTGAGATTATGGATACCGCGGCGGCGGGCTTCGTGATCGATGAACTCGCGCTGGGTGCTTGAATTGGAGACGCCGGTGATGTGCGCGAGCGGGAATTTCTCGGCGAGGTAAAGCGAAAGTGAGCCCCAGCCGCAGCCGAGCTCGAGGATGTTCTGACCGTCGTTGAGGCGGGCGCGGGCGACGTAGAGCGCGAGCATGTGATCCTCGGCTTGGTTGAGGGATTCATGGCCGGTCGGGTAGAGGCAGCCGGAGTATTTCAGGCGGTGGCCGAGGCAGAACTGATAGAAAGCAGCTGGGACTTCGTAGTGTTGTTCGTTGGCGGCGCGGGTGTCTTCGGCGATGGGCCGCGTCTTGAGATCGGCGACGTAGCGGGTGCGATCGTGGCGAGTGCTTTCCTCGCGGAGGCGCTGGGCCAGCAGGCGCCGGATCCCGAAGCGAATGAGGGCATCGGGTAGAAGGCCCTTTTTTAAAAGAAAATCGATCATGAGAAATTCGAGTTGAAAGGCGGCGTGAGCGAGGCGAGGTGGCGCGAGCGAGGCGAGGTGGCGTGAGCGAGGCGAGGTGGCGCGATGAGCAGCGAGGTGGCGCGAGCGAAGCGAGGTGGCGCGAGCGAGGCGAGGTGGCGTGATGAGCAGCGGGTGGGCTGAGGCGGTGAGCGGGGCTTGGTTATTTTTTAGGAAACCACGGGACGAAAGCGTTCGTGGTTTTTTGGTAGTGGCGGTAGGCGTCGCCTTTGCTGCGGAGGGATTGGGCCTCGGCCATGGGGATGCCGGTGACGCGGAGCAGCAGAAAGAGGATTCCGGCTGGGCCGATGACGGCAAGGCCGCCCGCGGGGGAGCCGAGGGCGAAGAGAAAGTACGCGACCCAAATCAGCCACTCGAAAAAGTAGTTGGGATGGCGGCTGTAGTGCCAGAGACCGACGGTGCAGACGCGGCCGTGCTGGGTGGGGTCTTTTTTGAAGGCGGCAAGTTGGGCATCGGCGCAAGCCTCGCCGGCGAGGGCGATGAGCCAGAGGGCGGTGCCGGCGATTTCGAGAGGACTGAGGTGGGGGTGGGGGTTGCGGGCGGAGATGAGGAAGGCGATGCCGAGTAAAATGACGGAAACGGCTTGGAGCTGAAAAAAACCAAACATGCGTGAAGCGAAATGGCCTGCCCAATCGCGGCGGAGTTGGGTGTAGCGGGTATCCTCGATCGGGTGGTGGTGAGCGACGCGGATGAAAAGATGGGTACCGAGGCGGAGACTCCAGAAGGTGACGAGGACGGCGAGGAGGGCGCGGCGGACGGGCCAGCCGGGTCCAGCGAAGGCGTAGAAGGCGGCGAGCCCGGCGAAGGCGTAGGACCACGCGATATCGACGATTCCGTAGTTGTTGAGCCAGCGCGCGACGAGGTAGCAAAGCGCGAAAGCGGCGCTGAGGGTGACGGTCGCCCAGAGAATGAGTGGGAGGGTGTTCATGCGCGTGGTGGGAGTTGCGCCCGTTGCAGGAAAGGTCGCGTGGTGGCGTAGATGACCCCGACGATTACGGGGGCGGTGAGGAGCCAAGCGGAAAACGCGTGGACGCCAGCCCGGCCGAAGCGCTGGAAAAAATCACTGACGGAAGCCTCGCGGAAGACGTGGAGCATTTCGGTGACAGTGAAGTGATGACCGGTGGTCTGCCACAGCCCCTCGCCGAGGCGGACGTAGATCAGGATCAGGGAGAGTTGGACGGGTGTGAGTAGTTGGTTAATGATCTGAATGAGCGGTTGATTCAAGCGGAGGGCCCAGCCCACGCCGAGGCTGAGGAGTGTGGTGCAACCGAAAAAAGGAAACAGCGCGCACGTGGTGCCGATGGCGAAGCTCATGGCGAGTCGATCGGGGGTGACGCCCTGGGTTAGTTGGGCGAGGATGGGCTGGATGATGCGTCTTTGCCAAAAACTCGGAGGGGCCGCTGGGGCCGTTTCGATGGGCGGCGCGGGCGGCGCGAGCGCGGGCGTGAGCGCGGGCGCGGGCGCGGGCGTGAGCGTGAGCGCGGGCGCAGGCGTGAGCGTGAGCGTGAGCGCGGGCGCAGGCGTGGGCGTGATCGTGAGCGCAGGCGTGAGCGTGGGCGTGAGGGTCGGGTGGCTCATGCCAGCAGGTAGACGGTGATGCTCGCGGCGGTCATTAAGGTGGGGAGTAGAAGGTGACCGAGGCTGCGTTGGGTGAAGACAGCGACCAACGGACCGGTGAGGGGCACGCGGTAGAGTTCTCGAAGGAAGTAGGCCGACATCGCGATATTGCCGAGGGCGATGATGGCGACAAACCAGAGGGCGCGGGCCAGTGCGGTCGGTTCCTTCCAGGCGACCCAGACGTAAAAAGTGATGAAGGCCCAATAGGCGTCGAAGAGCGTGGCGATGAACCACGGGTGGGTGAAGACGGTGCGCGGGATGGCGAAGAGCGGGGTATGCAGGCTGGCCCACGATGTCACGGCGATCATCGAGACGATGATGACAATGAACAGGGCGCGGAGGAAAAAGATCATGGCGAGAGGGGAGTGCTAAGACGACTGATCCGTGGTCCACGGGCCTCGCGGGTGATGCGGTGCGGGGGAGGCGGTGCGGAGGAGTTGGGAAAGATCTGCGGGCGAGTTCAGCGCAGGCTCGAGTACCGGCGAAGTGGCGAGGCAGTGCTGGCGGGCAGCGGTGCGGTACGGGGGTGGTGAGGCGGTGCGGTACGGGGGTGCGGAGGCGGCGGAGCGGGCGTTGCGTTTAAGCTACCGCGGTCGCGCCGCTGCCGGACAAGCCGTAATTATTGGCGCGGGTATGAAGTGTGTGGACGACGGAGATATTCCGCAGGGCGAAGGCGGCTTCGCAGTAGCAGAGGTAGTAAGTCCATTTACGAATGAAGCGGTCGTCGAAGCCCAAGGCGCGAACGGCGTCGAGCTTTGTGCAAAAGGTCTCGCGCCAGAGGCGGAGCGTGCGGGCGTAGTCGGGCCCGAAGTCGGTCATGGCGTGGAGCGTCAAGCCGCCGGTGCGCGCGAAGAGGGCATTTATCCGGTTGAGGGAAAGGAGCAGGGAACCGGGGAAGATATGTTTCTGGATAAAGTCGACGCCGCGACGCATTTGCTCGTAGCGCCCATCTGGGCAGGTGATGAATTGCAGGGCGAGGAGTCCGTCAGGTTTGAGCCGTTGCGCGACGACCTCGGCAAAAGTGGCCTGGTACTCATGCCCGAGTGCCTCGAGCATTTCGATGGAGACAATTTTGTCGAATTGGCCGGTGATATCGCGGAAATCGCAGAGCTGGACATCGATCTGCGCACTGCGGCCGGCGTCGGCGACGCGCTGGCGGGCGAGTTCGTATTGTTGTTGAGAAATGGTGACGGTCGTGACGTGACAGCCGTAACGCTGCGCGGCATACAGGGCCCAGCCGCCCCAGCCGGTGCCGATTTCGAGAACTCGGTCGGCCGGTTTGAGCTGGAGTTTCTGACAGAGGGCCTCGTTTTTGGCGCGTTGCGCGTCTGGGAGTGAAAGCCCCTCGGCGCCGGCGGGCCAATGTGCGGAAGAGTACATCAGGGAGGGGTCGAGCCAGAGCGCGAAGAAGTCGTTGGAGAGGTCGTAGTGCTCCCGAATGTTGCGGCGGGCGGTGTGGCGGGTGTTGGGTCGGAGCAGGTGGCCAGCGCGGTTCACAAAGCGGAGCAGATTGAGAACGGCGGTTTGAGTGCGCTGCGAACCGGAAAGAGTGGGGGCGGTATCGAGGTTGCGGATAAAATGAGCGATGACGGCGGTCAGGTCGGGGGTCTCCCAGTCGCCATCGATGAACGCTTCGGCGAAGCCGATATCCCCGGACCAAAAGCATTTTTTGAAAAAACTTTCGCGGCGGACGCGGAGGTGCGCGGTGGCGGGAATACCGGAAGGGGTGGGGCAACCGGCGGCGCTGGCCGTTGAGCCGATCTCATGGCGTGCACCCTCGGGCATTTCGAGTTGCAGAAGGCCGCGCTGCATCGCGTCGAATGCGCCGACCACGGATTGCCGGTAGGAGAAAAGCGGCCGCGGTGCGGCGGAGGATCCCTGCGCTGACGCATCGTGGTGATGGGAGCTGACGGTTTTAGTGGATGACGGAGGGCTCATGCGGCGTCGGTAGGCTGGAGCGTCTGATGGGGACGGTAAATCTCACGCTGATCGTTGGGGCGAGCGGCCTTGCTGAACCACGGGACCCGTTTGCACCACAGGCGGAAGGCTTGCCAATGGATGGCCGTGATGATGCGCAAGGTGATCATTGGATACTTACAGGTAAACCAGGCGAGCCGGCTGGCGGTGAGTTCGTGTCGGGTGCCGCTGACGGTGCTGGTGAGGGTGCGATCGACACCGATGTAGTCATCGATCTGGACGGAAAGCTTCGCGGCGGGAGTGCGCAACGTGAAATCGAAAGCGACGTCGACGTCGCTAAAAGGTGAGACGTAAAAGTATTTCGGCGCGCGCAAGTGGAAGGCGGTGGGCGCGCCATTTGTGGCGGCCTGACTGGCGGCGGCGATCGGCTGGGCGGGAGGAGCGAGAAAGTAGGGTTTGATTTCGCGAAAGGTGTTGGTGACCTCGGCAATCGCCGCGGCGGGGGCGCCGGTGCGATCGTAGCAAAAATAAAACGAAACGGGATTAAAGAGGTAGCCGAAAACACGCGGGAGTGTGACCAGCACGATACGACCACCGGTAAGATCGACGCCGTGGCGGGCGGCGTAGTTGACGACGCGTTGTTTGAGCTTGGGTCGGGGCGGGGGTCCCTCCGGGCGGGTGGTCGCGTCTGAAGACTTCGTTGCGGCGCTGGCGGGCGGTCCAGTTAACTGAGAGTCCAAGGGTTCACCTGCGCGGGGCGCTGGGGCGGTGGAGGGGAAATCGCCTGGGTAAAGGGGCTCTCCAGTGGGCATAAAATCACTGTCGTGGAAAGAATAGATGGTGCGGCCTCCGAGGGAAAACAGTCCAGCGGTTCTCGGTAGTATTTCCAACTCGTCGAGATCGATGGCGAAGAGGAAAATCCTGTAGAGAAACCTATGCTGACGCGGCGCAAAGCGCGCGTGCAGCACGTGGCACTCGTAAAGGCAGGAATTCATGTTCTTTGGGTCGTCCCTCAAGTTACGCGCTGGCTGGGATTTTGGATGCCCGAATGTGTGATTTAGAAAAAAGAGCGGGCGTGAACACGGCTCGGCGCATTCGGGTCAGGGCTCAGGCGGCCTCAAGTGGGTCGGGCGGTGGATTCAAGGGTACGATGGGAGCGGGGGCGGTCCAAGGATCGGTTTCGAGGAGAAGCTCGCAGAGGCGGACGGCGCTGAGGAGCCCGTCCTCGTGGAAACCGTAGCGTTGCCAGGCGCCTGCGAAATAAGTCTCGGTGGTTCCGCGCGCTTGGGCGTTGAGGGAGGGAATCCCAGCTTGGGCGCGCACCGCGCCGAGACTAAAAAGCGGATGTTCGTAGGCGATGCGTCGTAAAACGCGGGCGGGTGCGATTGCTTCCGGGCGATTGATCGTGACGAAATAATTTTCGCGATCGGAGACGCCTTGCAGTGAGTTCATCCAGTAGTGAGTAGCGGTGGAAATACCGCCGCTCGCATCGCGGGCGATTTCGTAATTCCAGCTCGACCAAGCTAAGCGGGTGCGGGGCATCACCGAGGCATCGGTATGCACGGTGGCGATATTTGGCTGGTAGTGAAACTCGCGGAGCAGCCGATCCTCGTCGTGGGTGGGTGCCGCGAGCAGGCGGTGCGCTTGATCGCCGTGGCAGGCGAGGATGACTTTATCGAAGGCCTCGGTCCGCCCGGCTGAGGTGGTGAGGGTGACCCCGCGGGCGGTGCGGGCGACGCTGGTAACAGCGGTGTCGAGCCGAATGCGGTCGCGCCAAGGCGTGGTGATTTTCGCCACGTAGGTTTTGGCCCCACCCTCTACCGTCCACCACGGGTGTTGAGTGCTGAGCCCAAGAAATCCATGGTTGTGAAAAAAACGCAGCAGCGCGGCCGCCGGAAAGATGAGCATCTGTTCGGGCGGGGTGCTCCAGACCGCCGAACTCATGGGCACGAGGTAGAGGTCGAAGAAGTCGGCGCCGTAACCACGGCGGCGCACGTAGTCTCCGAGGGTCTCTTGCATGATCGCGGGGCTCCGAAGCGCTTCCACCGCTTCTCGGTTGAAGCGGTTAATGGCGCCGAGCAGACGATAAAACCGGAGACTCAGGAGGTTTTTCCTCTGGGCGAAGAGATGATTGAGCGAGGAGCCGGCGAACTCCAAGCCGCGGTCCGCGTGCCTTACGCTGAACGACATCGCGGTGGGTTTGATGGGCACGCCTAACTCAGCAAACAAGCGGGTAAGGTGGGGGTAGGTGACTTTATTGAACACCATGAAGCCGGTGTCCATCGTGACGGGTCGCGCCGTGATCGGTTCGGTCTCAGTGACGGTGTGAGTGTGACCGCCGACGTAGTCGTGCTGCTCGAAAAGGGTGACGTCAAAATGACGTTGGAGAAAATGGGCGCAGCCCAATCCGGCGATGCCGGTCCCGATGATGGCGAGTGAAGGCATGGTAGCGTTCGTGGCGCGGGAATGGTGGCCAGTCGGGTTGACGTTGTCACTCGCCGTTCCGCCGCGGCACGTAAAAAGGTATTTTTCGACGCGGGCTTGCTCAACTCTGGGCAGGTCGGAACTGCCCCAACTCAGTCGGCCGGTGGCGGCTGGGGCGAAGCGGGCGCCGGCACGGTGGCCTCCGAGTGTTCGGACGCGTTTCGATGGGTGGCGGGACCCTCGGCTTTTTTAGGCATGGTAGCGTGGGCCGCCGCGGCGGTGGCGACGGCAAAAGCGGCGGCGGCGGGGACGACCTTCTTTAGAGAGGAAAATTCGGGGTGCACATAACTGGCGCGCTCGGCGGCGGCGATGCTGGCCTGATGGTCGGCGCGGTACGCTTCTTCCATCACGGAGGCGGGGACGGGCTTCAGTCCCCAGATGAAACCGGTCCACGATAGCGCCTTCAGACCGTAGTAGGTGATGTCAATTTCCCACCAGTAAAAGCCGTTGCGGGTAGAGGATTGGTAGCGGTGGTGGTTATTGTGCCAACCCTCGCCGAGGCAGATCAGCGAAAGAATGAAGCTGTTGCGGGAATCGTCTTTGGTGTCGAAGCGGCGTTTGCCCATCAGATGGGCCATGGAGTTGATACAGGCGGTGCCGTGAAACAGCGCGGTGGTGCTGATGAAAAAGCCCCATGTGAGCATCTGCCAACCGCTCGTGCCCAGTGCGGGCGCGTGGGTTTCGAGGAGGGCGCCGCAGCTGTAGATGGCCAAGGCAAATATCACCGGCACCACCGTGTCGAAGCGATTTAACCAGACCAACTCCGGAAATTTTGCGAGGTCCTTGATCTTGGAATAGTCGGTCGGGAAATTGCGGCGGCTCGTGATCCAACCGATATGTGACCAGAGAAAGCCGTGCACGTGGGGGGAGTGGGCATCCTCGGCTTCATCGGAGTGCTGGTGGTGATGCCGATGATGGTAAGCCCACCACAGGCCGCCGCGTTGCACGGTCGTGCCGCCCCACAGCGCAAGCAGAAACTGGCCGAAGCGCGAGGTGCTATAGGTTTTATGTGAAAAGTATCGGTGGTAAATACCGGTGACCGCAAACATCCGGATGAAGTAAAGGGCGACGGCACTCCCGACCGCCACGGGGCTGGCGCCCACCCAGATCACGGCGAAACAGCCGAGGTGTAAGATGATGAAGGGGAGGCAGCGTATCCAGTCGACGTGGTCGGGCTGGTTCCGGATTACCTCGGGTACCTCCGCGTGGTAATCTGAGTCAATCCACTGCAGGAGAGCTGCGCGCAGCTTGGTTGCGAGAGAGCGAGAGGGAGGAGATTCGATGGCGGCCATGATTTCAGAACGGGCGAGCAGGGAAAAGTCATTCTCTCCTGTTCGCAAGCCGCGTTTCCAGAATCCCGTTTCCGGGGGCCTGCCTGTCGGCAACTTTTGGGTGACGGGGCGGGAACTCGTTGTGCGAATGGCGCGGGGGATGCAAGGTGGTGGCGGATCTGAAGGAGTTCCTTCGGTGTTCTTTGATTGTTCGCTCCGCGGCCGGTAACTCGGCGACAACGGGCGGAGCGATGTGGGTGGCTGGGCGCGTCGACGAGTGTCGTGCCGAGCGTTGGTTTCCCCAAAACGGACCCTTTGGCTGAGTAGCGCAGGTGCGCTGCTCAGCTGAAAATCGCCGAGGGTGGGTGGCGCTAACACGCTGTCCGTTCCGAGGCGTTTATTAAACCGCTAGAGAAAATCAAACTCTCCGCCTCACCCGCGGAGTTTAATACCATGAAAGTAGTCAATAAGCTCGTCGCCCTCCTCAGCGTAGGTGTGCTTCTGTCTGTCGGCGCTTCGGCGTCGACCGCGGAACAAACCTACCTCGAGTCGTGCCTGAGAGACCCCGCTGTTCCCGTGCCTGTCACCGTGGTTTCACCCGCGGTCGGGCCTGAATTCAGTGGGGGTCGGGTTCATCTGGAGTTTGTGGTGGGCGTAGACGGAAAGCCCTCCGAGTTCAGCATCACGTTCACGACGAACGAGGTGCTGGCCACGGAGGTCGTGAATGCAGTGAAACAATGGCGTTTCCAACCCGCGGTGATCGATGGTCGGCCGGTAGCAAAGAAAGTAATGCTACCCGTTAACATCGTCGTCGCTTCGGGGTCGGGCGATCGTTTCACAGCGTTCTAATAAAAGGTTAAGTCACTAAAGAAAATAACCAAGGGCGTCCTCTTCCCGGGGGGCGCCCTTGCTCATTTTGAGAGGTCGCCGCGGGCAGCCGGCTGAGCTGCGCAGCGGCTCGAGCCGGGCGGCGAGTTGGGCCGGGCGGCGGCTGGGGCGGCGCGGCGGGTTGAGTTGGGCGCCACACGCTTTCCGGAGAAGTCCGGGGGCCTTGAGCGGCGAACCGCGCCGCTCAAGGTAAGGGCTCCTGCGGTCGACCAGCGGGGTGCCGTCTTAAACGGCGAGACGGTCGCAGAGCGTGAGCAAGCGGGCGCGGAGCGGTTCGCCGCGCGTCGTGAACTCCCTCTGCCGACGTTCGTATTCACTGCGACCCGACGGAGTTTCGATCGGGATGGGCGCGAAGCCGAGTGCGGTGAGGTCGTACGGGCTCGCGCGCATATCGATTTCGCGAATATCGCGCGCGAGTTCAAAGCAATCAGCGATGAGGTCTGCTGGTGTAAACGGCGCGAGTTTGAAGGCCCATTTGTAGAGATCCATGTTGGCGTGCAAGCAGCCGCGTTGTTCGAGTTGCGCGGTATCGGCGCGGGTGGGCTGCAGCCGGTTCAGGGGTTGCGCGGCCGCGGTAAAAAAACGGAACGCGTCAAAATGCGTGCAGGTCAGCGGGGCGGCCTCGACGATCTGAGCGAGCTCCGCGGGCGCGAAGCGCAGGGGGTAGGCGTTGTGGCGAATTTGCTCCGGGGTTTGGCGAAAGACCATCGCCCACTCGTGGAATCCGTAGCAGCCAAAGAAGGCCGGACGCGTTTGCATGGTGCGGAGCAGGCCGCGCAGCCAGTGTAAAAATTCGTGGCGTTGCGCGGGGAGCGCCTTGGCCTCGAGCGCCACCGCAGCGATATTTCCCTCGCTGATAATTTCCCGGTAGCCGGGCCAGCGGAGGTAGTCGCGCGCGCTCGCACCCGCGAGGGCGCGGTCCGGCCCCGGGTGCCAACGCCGCAGCCACGCCGGCCGGAATGCGTAATACGTAAATAAAAAATCGTAAACAGGATGGGGCTCGCCGCGCGCCGCGCGGATTTGATGGGGCTCCGTCCACCTGCTTACTCGGACCTCGTGGGCGCGTCGTTGCGCGTGCCAGTCGCTCTCCGCGAGGACGGTGAGAGGCGGGCACGTGAGGCTCATGCTTCAAACTGCCGCTCGATGGCCGCGCCTGTGACCAACGGCCGCCACGCCGCCCCGAAAGCCCGCAACGCGAGCCGCAGCCGCGTGAGATCGGCTGGGCCCACCACCGGCGGCGTCACGTTATTCTTCCGGCTCGCGCTGGCTAATTTGCGCAGAAATTCAGGGTGCGCGCTGCTTCCGCCTGACTGCTCCGCTTGCAGGCAACTGACGAGCGCGGCGGCTTGCGCCATTTGCAGTTGGTGCGGTCGCTTCGCCCGGCTTCGGGCGGTGGTGGTGGCGGGTGCGGCCAAGGCCGCGCCCCGCCTCACCCCGCCGAAAACCCCCTCGGACCAGCCGAGCGCGGATTCAATAACGAAGTGAAAAGCCATGGCGGGCAGGATGCCCTGTCGAGGCAGCGCGGCCTCCGCCCGACTGCCATCCGGCCGGATGCACGTGAGGGTATCGACGGTGGCGGCGGGCGGTTGTTTGGTGAAGCGGACCAGCATGGCGGCAAGTGAGCGCAGGGGCGAGGATCGTCCGAATGCGATTCAGGGCGAACGGGGGGCAGAGATGGCGCGCGCCAGCAGGCGGCGGACTCCCTCGATCGGTACCCCTTCGCACGGGGTGAGCGCGAGCGGCGAACGACCGATAAATAAAGGTACGACGACGGGGTGGGTGAGAATCGGGCCGCTCAGGCCGGCGGGCAGCTGCGCGAGGGCCTCCGGAGAAAAAAGTTTCGCGGCGACCCGTTGGGCGAGTGCCAGGAGATCGCCGATTGAAGCCGCGACGAGGTCGTGGGCGGTTGCGTCGCCTTCGCCCGCGAGCCGGAGCACCGTCGGGGCGAGCCCCGCGATCTGGCGATTAGGTTCTGCATCGTAGTAAAAAAAACGCGTGAGGGCAGCCGCATCGGCGGTGTCGGCAAGTTGCGTATACGCACGCACGGCCGGGCCCAGGCGCGAAGGCGGGAGCCAACCTTGAAATTCGAGGAGGGCCCGCTGGATGGCGCGGCGGCCGAGATCGTACCCGCTGCCCGGATCTCCGAAGCGCCACCCGGTCCCGCCAGCGTAATGGATCGCGCCGTCGAGCGTGCGCGCCGCCACAAACGAACCGGTACCGCCATGCAGCACGAGTCCGCTCCGGCCGTGCGTGGCAAGCTCGAGGACCGGCTGCGAGTCGTCCGCGGTAAAGACTTCGCCAAACCCGGCGAGCGCCTCCCCGGTTTCTCGCCAGAACGCGCGGTTCCCCGCCCCATAAAGGTGCGTGTGCGTGATGATGGCCCCGGCGTTCGCCGCCGTGACTTCGGTCCGGAGTTGCTCTACGGCGGCGGTCGCGATCTGCCGCGCGACCACGGGGCCCAAAACGCTGGGATTGCAACCCGGAGCGAGATGGCGGGCGATGATTTTTCCCGTATCATCAATCGCAATACATTCCGTCTTGGTGCCGCCGGCATCCACCCCGACCCGATAAACATTGCGGCTGGCGGGTGCAGACGCCCGCGGCGCAGTGGAAGAGTCAGGTTGCATGGAGAATCCGGGCGACGCGGGTAAGGCGGTACCGAGGGGCGAGGCCGGGTGGGGTGGTGGGCACAGCGAATTAGGGGCCGGGGCGCCGAGCGCAAAACGGCCGGGGCTTAGGCGAGTTGTTTACTGAGGCGGTGTTTGTA
The DNA here is from genome assembly GCA_945903465.1 of Opitutus sp. GAS368. Classification (GTDB taxonomy): domain Bacteria; phylum Verrucomicrobiota; class Verrucomicrobiia; order Opitutales; family Opitutaceae; genus ER46. The sequence goes on along the minus strand of CAMDOF010000054.1, from coordinate 22,778 downwards.
GGGAGCACCAGCGGCACGGTTCGCTTCGATGGCTCCGGGCAGGTTCTGGCTGCGCAGGACGGGGAGGTCATATCCGTGATGCTGCAGCCATTCCATGGTGGCGATCATCAGCCAATTGAGCAGCGAGCCCCCGATGAAAGTGCTGGTCGGCCCAGTCGCCACGCTGGTCGTCACCTGCATGATGGCGTCGCCGGGGACGCCACCGTTGTCGAGGGTGTAGTCGGCGATCGCATGGAGGTTTTTACCCTCGGGATGCACCGTGGCCGCGGTGCTCGACATCGCGAGCGAGCATAACCCGATCACGACGCAGCCCTTTTTTTTCGCGTGGAGAGCGACTTCAATCGGCGAGGAGTTTTTGCCAGAGTTTGAAATCACGATCACGACTTCGCCCCGGCGCAGTTCGTACTGGCGGTCGTAACGCTCGACCAGCTTCGTGCCGTAACCAACGAGATTTTCGATAAAGCCCGCGGTGGGATCGTTGATACTGGTGATGCAGACGAGTCCGCCGGCGCGCCCGACAATTTCACGAGCGATGATTTCGCTATGGCCGGAGCCGAAGGTATGAATGACCTCGCCCCGGGCGATCGAGGCCCCAAGGATCGGGGCGAGCGTGGCGAGGGCGGCCGCGTTTTTATCGCGGGCGAGCGCGAGCATCTCGAGGGTGCGGGCGTAGTAGGCGTCGGTGAGTGGAGAGATCATCGCTGAGGGCATGATTGAATGCGGCGCGGAGGGAAAGCGGGAAACGAGTTCGACCGGAAAAGCGCCCGCTCACTTATTTCATGAACCTGTGGCCTTGCAACCGGGCGACGTGAAATTTCGGGACGTGGATTCATGCGTGGCGACGTTGCGGTCCTCCGCGCCGTCCCCGACGGCGGCGAGCTGGCGCCATCTCCATCCGGGTTCGGACCCTCTGGCGCGAACTCCCCGCCAAGAGCACTCTGCCACCGCTCGCGGCCTGCAGGATTCGCCCCTTGGACGGGCTTAGGAAAACACCCTTGCAACCATGCTGGCGCCATTGCTTCGCAGAAATGTCCGCGGCCCTCCCGAAATGAACTGCGTTCGTCCGCCCTCGTTTTTTCCTCCGCGAATAAAATCCTCTCTGCGCCACAGACCGGCCAGGTGCGTCTGCTTTTTTACGCGCGTTTTCTCCGTTGGTTGATTCGATCCGAAAGGCCTAAATACCCCCGTTGAAAAATATCGTGAGCGCCGCCATCGCCTGAAGCTAATCAGTCTCTTTTCTCTTCTCAGCTTGTTCGCCCCGGTACGAGACGCGATGGCCCAAGGTCCCGCCGCCGCGCCCGCCGCCGCGCCGGAGCGATTGCAGGCATTTTCAGTAATGTCGCCACGGGTGCCAATCTTGAGGGACGCTCGTGATCCTCGAACCGGGCGGCGGGTCCGTGGCCACCGCGCGTAATGGTGGCTTCGATTTTCCTCAGTGTGCGGCGGGGGCGGACAGCCTTACTTTTTCTATTCCAGTCTCAATCGGAAGAGCGTCGCGGTCCGGGTCGAAGCCGGTGCCACGGCGGTCCAGGAGGTCGGCTTAGGCCCGGACGTTTACCGTTTATCCAAGTTTGTCGGCGAAGGTGAACGCGAGGGGAACGCGCTCGCCATCGCCCAGCAGCGGAACGCGGCCAACGTGAAAAATGGGGGCTCCTCCGATGCGTTCGGCAGCGTCGCTGATCTCAACCTAGGCAACTTCCTGATGCGCATGCCCGGTATCAGCAAAGAGGATGCAGAGGGCGAAATCATCCGCGTGCAGATTCGCGGGGGTGGATTCGAATATCAATGCCGTGACGATCCATGGTACCCGCGGAGCCAGCGGCTCGACCCGTGACTTCAATCGCGCCTTCGAGGTCGAAAAGATTCCCGCCGACTCTATCGAGACGATTGCGGTCACCAAGGCCGCGACCCCGGAAATGGACGCAGATCCGATCGGTGGCGGCGTTAACCTGAAAACCAATAGCGCGCTCGATCGCAAGGGTCGGCGCACGACCTATCAGCTTGGGAACTCCCTCAACCTCGCGCAGAAATGGTTTCGCCCCATGGGTAGCTTCAGCGACGCGGATGTCCTCGTGGATAAGAAACAGGGGTGCTCTTTACGGCCAGTTTTAACGAGACGCCCAAGCCGCGCGATCGTTCCAACTTCAGCTTTGAGCAGACGGTGGTGACGGACCGGCCGGTATTTTTCAGTTTATCGAATCGGGGCGAAGATCAGCTCAAGCACAAGCGAGCGCGGCTGGGGGGCCGGCTGGATTACAAACTTACGGCCTCGACCCGAGTTTACGTCAAATAAGATGTACTCACTTTATGATGACAAGCGGAACCGCCGGCCGGCCGGCCTGAAGCACCCCCGTGGCGGCCAACAGCGTTGCCGTGACCAGCACCGCCACGGAAACGCCCAACCAGACCTTCTCGCTCAACCAGAACCTGCGGTCGCGCGACGTCGAGACGCTGAACTATTCGTTCGGTGGCGAAACCAAGGACTTGGGGCGCAGCAGACTCGATTTCAGCGTCAACTTCCCTCCTTCTGAGGGGACTGAGCATCGTTTCATCCCGCAGCGGTCGACCGCGGGCGTGGGTTTCCGTCAGGACCGCAGCCAATCGCGGGACTGCGCGAAACGGACACGGATCAGCGGACCGGATATCGACGACGTGAAAAGCTCCACCGTCACGTCCGTCGATCTGCCCGAAGTTCTCAGTCGCGACAAAATTGCGGGTGCGCAGGTGAATTTCAGCAAACCGCGGGCGACGGTCCTGCCGGTTACTCTAAAAACGGGCGCGCGTTTTCGTGAGCAAACCCGTCAGAAGGATCAGACGCGGCGGGTTTTCAGCTACGTTGGGCCAAACGGGTGGCCGGTCCGGTCGGCACGACCAACGACGATGATCTTGGACGCTTCTTTGATCCGGGATATACACAGGGAGCGTTTGAGTATCCCAAGGGGCTGCGGTCATTGAAGCTCACGGAGTTTTAAGCCGCGCTCCGCGACTCCCCCCAGTTGTTCAAGGAAGACTTCGTCGCCGTCATTTAAGAGCCAAGGCTCCCCCGTCCCAAACGCTTGCGCAGATCGCCGCCGCCATCCCTGCCACTCAATGGCAGGCCGTCGGATGAAAAATCGCCGGTGGCGAAAGCGGTAAGCTGCGCCTGGCGTGGCGGGAAGTTTGGTGTCCGCACGGGCGGCGCAAGGCCGAGGGCAAATTTGAAAAACTCTGGATGGTAGTCGATTGGCCGGCCGCTGCCGCCGGGCCGCATCCGTACTATTTGGCTTACCCGGCAGCGACCACCACCAAAGCGCGGGGCCTCGCTGTCAGCCGTAGTCGTTGGTATATCGATCAGTACTTTCAGCGCGCCAAAGCCGACCGCGGGCTCGACCATTTTGAGGCCCGCTCGTGGACCGAGGTTCATCATCATCCCGTGCTGAGTGCGCTGGCCTATCTTTTTATTATCACGGTCCCCGCCCGCGCCAAAAAAATCCTGGTGTGCCGTGGGGGCTGACGTTGCGGGCGATCCCGCTGTGGCCAGTGAGATCAACCGGCGCTTGCGTCTGCGGCGGCAGCAAATTTGCCGACCTTGTGGTCGTTCTAAATTAAATTAGGAATACTAACGGTCAGTGCTTCGGCGTTGAGGGCGGCAGCCATTTACGGAGCGCGGCGGCGAGTACTTCCGCGCGGAGCGGTTTGGTGAGGAAATCATTCATTCCTGCGGCGAAGCAGGCTTCGCGGTCTTCGGTCGTGGCATTGGCCGTGAGCGCGATAATCGGCAGGTTCCGATCCGGTTGTTGCGCGCGGATTTGGCGGGTGACCTCCAGCCCGTCGACGCCGGGCAGCTGACAGTCCATGATGATCAGGTGCCAGTCTTTCTTGAGGCCGGTCGCGATGGCCGCGTGGCCGTCTTCGGCGAGTCCGACCTCAAGACCCATTTTTTTTAGGAAATGGGTGATCACGCGTTGGTTCACGCGGTCGTCCTCGACGACCAGCACGCGACCAGACAATGGGCCGGTGAGAGCTGAACTGGCAGTCTTGGGCTGGGTGTTGCTGAGAAGGGTGGGGATGATAGCGGCGGGTGTCTCTGGTCTGTTTTCAGGCGCGGCGGGGATCGGAGATTTGGGGGCAAGCTTCGGCGGGGTCGGTTCGAGTTGGGGCAGGGTCAGGTTGAAATAAATGATCGAACCAATGGTGGGCACGGTGGTGGTTTCCAGGTGTGAGTTCATCGAGGCCACCAGTTGCTCCGAGCGGGTGAGTCGAGGGTCCAGTTCACCGGAACCATGCGGATCTGCGTTGAAATCGGTCGAGGCGGCTGGTGGGCGTTCGCTGAGAGGGGCCGAGATCGAGACGAGGTCGCGGCGGTTTTCGACGAGAAAGGTCAGCTGCGTGGTGTTGAGGATGGGGCTGACATCTGGGTGGCGGCTGACGCGGATACCGATACGACCCTGCTGGGTTGCGGCGATCGCGCGGGTGACGAGGTGAAAGAGAATCTCGCCGATTCGGAGCGGATCAGCGATGACGACGGCGGGTACGCGGGCGTCGATCGTCACATCGAGGGTCAGCCCGTGCTGAGTCGCTCGCGGTCGGAGAAGCGAACCGATCGTCTGCGCAAGGGCTGCCGGGGCGAAAGGAATCGTTTGGGGGGGGCGGGACTCGAGGTCTGCGCTGTTGCTCGGGCTAGGGTAGAGTTCGTTAAGCAGGTGAACCACGGTCTCGGCCGAGGTTGCGGCGGCATCGATGGGTCCGCGCAGCCCAGGTGGCAGCTCGGCCGTCCGCAAAGGATGCAGCCGCGCGTTAATGGCGTAGATCGCCGGGCGGATTTCATTTTCGACCGTTTCAAAGAGCTCCCGTTGCAGGTGCTCTGGTGGGCGCGATCGTTCGTGGTCGCGCATTGATTCAGGTTCACGGGGATTTTTCCGGGTGAGAGCCCTTGTCAAATCTGCGCTGAGCTGGTGTTCGGTCGCCTCGGCCGCCTTTAGGGCGGAGTTCAACGCACGGTTTTCCAGGCCAAGTTTGACCGTCTGAAAAAGTTTTTTGAATTGTTGGTGAGCCGTGAGGCTAAGGGTGATGATGGCCAGAGCACCCACCAGCGAGGGGAGAAATCCGTGGGCCCGGCTTAGTCCGAGGAAGTGGGCCCACGCGGGTATGAAGGAAAAAATAATGTAAACGTAATTAGGGGTGGGGCAGGGGTCGAGAAAGCGGGACGCGATCGCGGTGAGTGCGACGAAGGCGGCCGCCACGCCGCATTGGTCAACGGGTGCAAGGGGGGCGATGAAAATCCAAGCACCGATGCCCCAGCTGAGACCGGCGAGCGCGTGGCTGGCGAAGAAGAGGCGAGCCCAGAGGTCGGTACCGTTTTTTTGGGGAGCTCTTCTGAAATAGCGGTGGCGGGTCAGGAGGATGCCAGCGTTAACGATGAGAAGGGTAGCGAGCCAACCAGAAGCGAGGGGAATGGAAATTTTTTTGTAGCTGGCGGTGGCGATCAGCAAGGCGAGGGCGCTGCTGCCACCCGCGGTGTAACCACTGTCGTGATAGGCGGTCTCCAGCAGCGAGGCGCGGACCGCGCGGTGGAGGCTGTCGGTAGCCGCGGCCGGGCCTTGGGTTGTTTGGAATTTGGTGATCACGCGAGCGGATTGAAGGTCTGTCGCTGAAATAAACGGTGCAAGTGAACATTGCGAACGAGTGGCGATTACTTGGCCGCCGCGAGATCTAGCGGTCGGGTGCGGTCGGTGCGGTCGGTGCGGTGGTAAAATCTTTGGGCGATGGCCAAGGCGCGAGGGATATTTCTTAGAGAAGGTTTCCTTCTTCGTGACCGACTAATGGGCGGAAGGGAGGCCCGGCCCTTCGGCCCCGCGAGGGCGGGCCGCTGTCGATCGGGTTTCCTTGGGTGCGGTTGGACCACTTAAAACCCGGGGAGCAGACCAGCGCGACCGAGCAGATCAGTTGACCCTGGGTAGGGGTGGAACGGAAGCGACGGAACGGGTGGTCATTCGGTGCCAAATGGGTGACGCCGTCCCCTCGGTCAACCTAGGGTCTTGACTGCGGACGCGGTTGGCACTTGCTCTAACCTTGAACCATTACAGCTAGGAAAACTGATCGTTCCCAAGCTAACGACGTCCCTCATGAACATATCCAAAATTATTAATCGCCTGCTCGTCAGTTTGCTCGCTGCCGTAGGCTTCCTCGTTTCCACCGGCCTTGGCCAAGGCATCACGACCGCTGGCATTTCCGGCACAGTTTCCAACGCTCAGGGTCGACCGGTCGCCGCCGCGGTCGTCACGATCTTGCACGAGCCGACTGGGACGCGAGCCACGACCGCCACTCGAGAAAACGGCCAATATAATATCGCCGGTCTCCGTGTCGGTGGACCGTACAAGGTTTCGGTCGCGGGCGTTGGCGTCCAAGCCGCTCAGCTGGCGGATATCTATATTGGTCTGGATGCGATCGCCGAGGTGAATTTTCCCGTGGAAGCCAATGTTGTAAAGCTGGAGGCGTTCCGTGTTTCCGAGAGCAAGTCCGGGGCTTTTGAATCGAGTAAAATGGGTGCGAGCCAGAGCTTCACGGACGCGCAAATTGAGAATATCGCTTCCGTGCGCAATAATGTGCAGGACATTGCGAGGTTGGATTCGCGGTTGACGCTCAACTCGCTCGATCAAGGCGGTCAGCTGAGCGCGCAGGGCCAGAATTTTCGCTTCAATTCATTTTTGATCGACGGCGTCGAGTCGAACGATCCGTTTGGGTTAAAAGGCGACGGCACGAACGCGCTGCGCAGCCCGGTGGCGCTGGAGTCCCTGCAGACCGTCGATATCCAGCTGACGCCTTTCGACGTTCGTCGCGCGGGTTTTACCGGCGTGTTGATCAATGCGATTACTAAGAGCGGCACGAATACTTTTCACGGGGCCGCGAAATACGAGTACTCCGATCAGGATTGGCGCGCGAAAAACCCCAACCCTGTTTCCGCACTCTTTGGTCAGCGTGAGCTCTTCAAGGAGCGGACTTTTAACTATAGCCTCGGTGGCCCCATCATTCGCGATCGCCTCTTCTTTTATTTGAATTTCGATGACTTTCGCCGCGAGGCCGCGCCGCCGGCCACGGCCTTCACCTTCACGGATAAGACGCAGATTGACGCGATTGTCGCGCGGGCCAAGGCGGTCGGCTACGATGTTGGCTCCCTCGGAGGCGCGGCGAGTACGCTCACGACGCAGAAGACCAAGTTGGCCAAGGTTGATTGGAACATCAGTGGCGAGCACCGGATGAGTCTGACCTACCGCAATAATGAAGGAACTACCCCGAATTTTGCCGGCCTCATCAGTACGTTTGGTCAGTCGTTCAGTAATTATTGGTATGAGACTCCGCAAAAAACCACGACGTACACGTCGCAAATTGACAGCCAGTGGACCCCGAATTTTCACACCGAGGCGGTCGTCACTTACACGACGTGGGATGGATCGCCCCAGAATAACGGGGCGCCTTTCCCCGCAGTCCAGGTGAATGGTTTGACCGGTATCCGTGGAGATACGGGCGCGACGATTACGACGGGCAGCGTCCTCTTTGGGACCGAGTTCTCGCGGCAGTTGAACCGTGTCAACACCAAGCAAACGCAGGGCAAGTTCAATGGTGATTACTCTTTCGGCAACCACACCCTCACGGCCGGCGTCGAGTCGGATCAGATCAAATACTACAACGCCTTCGCTCAAGGTTACTACGGCAGTTACACCTTCGCGAGCTTGGCGGCTTGGTTAGCGGGCACGCCCGCCTCGGCCTACACCAACGCAAAACTCAACCCTGGTTACACGCTGGATGATGCGATTGCGAAGTGGAAATATCAGGCTTACGCGGGTCTCATTCAAGATACGTGGCGGCCGAGCGCAAAGCTCACCGTGGTCGCTGGGGTGCGTCTCGACTATCCTTACGTTCCCGAAAAGCCGCCTTATCTTGCCTCGTTCACACCCGCTTTTGGCATCCGCAACGACACCAATAATAGCGGCAACTGGACGCTTGGGCCCCGCGCAGGTTTCAATTACAAGCTGGCCCCGAAAACGGTGCTGCGGGGTGGCCTTGGTCTCTTTCAGGGTCGTAACCCAGCTGTGTGGCTCTCGAACTCCTACTCACAAGCTGGCGTGCTCGGTACGGTGAGCAATCCAGCGGGCGTCGTATTTTCCTCAGATGTCACCAAGCAGCCCACTCCGACTGGCACGCTCGCCGCGCCCAATGTCAATGTCACGGATCCCAGTTTCCGCCAACCTGCGGTTTGGAAAGGGACGTTGGCGCTGGACCATCAGCTACCGTTCGGGGGCTTGATTGCTTCGGCTGAGTTCAATGGCATTCAGACGTACAAGGCGCTCGCGATTAAGTTCCTCAACTTCCAACTCGCCAATGACGGGGGTCCCATCACGACGCCTGATGGGCGCGAGCGCTACGCCGGTGTCATTACTCCCGGTTATGCGGGTACCGCCGCGGTCTCGCTGGCGGGACGTCGCCGAGTGACCACGGGTGGCCCGACTGGCGGCGGTTTTGCGGAAGTCTTTTATTTGACCAATACCAACAAAGGTGAGCAGCGCAGCGTCACGCTTTCGCTCAATCGTCCAATGAAGAATAATTGGGCCGCGGGGCTCTCGTGGACGCGTGGGCATGCCACGGAAGTGTCGCCGATGACGTCGTCGACAGCGGGTTCCTTGTTTAACGTCCGAGCGATTTTTAACCCCAACGAAGAAGTCGCCTCGACCTCGAATACCAACACGCGGGATCGGGTCGTGCTCTCGCTGACGCGTCGCTTTGAACTGATTAAGCAGGCGCCGACCACGGTATCTCTGACCTACTTGGGCCAGACGGGTCACAACTATAGCTGGGTGTATACCGGTGACGCCAATGGCGACGGATACGCGGCGAATGACTTGTTTTACATGCCGCTGAAAAATGATCCCAAGGTGCGCTGGACGAGTGCCGCGGAGCAAAGTGCTTTCTATGCCTATGCCGCGGCGAATGGGCTGGCTGATTATGAGGGACGCGTGGTTGCGAGGAATTCATTTACTTCGCCTTGGAACAACGGCCTCGATCTTTCGATCGTGCAGAATCTGCCCGGTGTCTGGCGCTTGAAGCCGCAGTTTGTGCTGCACTGCGTCAACTTTGGGAATTTGCTCAACAAGAAGTGGGGCCTCCTCGAGGAAATCCCCTTTAGTTATAAGCGGACGATTGCCGCCACCACCTATGACCGCACGGCGAACGGTGGTCAGGGCCAATATGTTTACACTTTCAATCAGAGCACGTTTAGCAATGCGAGCGCGCCGATCACGACCAATGATCCCCTGCAATCGCGCTGGCAGGTGAAAGCGGCGATCAAGCTTAGCTTCTGATCGCGGTTTCTCTGGAAGATTTTGAACGAAGCGGCCCCGGCTGGCGGGGCCGCTTTTTTTGTGCCGGAATGCGTGAGCGCAAAAAACGCATTTCCAACCGTGGGAAAACCCATTGTCTCAGAAGTCGTGAACGTCGCGTCGGATAATGATCGTCGGATGCAGCGCTGGGGCCCCGGGCTCATCGTCCTTGGTGGCCTTTTGGCTTATATTAATAGTTTTTCGGTCCCCTTCGTTTTTGACGATGTTCCGACCATTTTGGAGAATGCCGCGATCCGGCAGCTCTGGCCCTTGAGTGAGGTGCTCTGGCCGCCGCCAGCGGCGGGCGGTCTGACCTTGAGCGGGCGGCCGGTTTTCGCGCTGACGTTGGCTTTGAACTACGCGATCAGCGGTGAGGCGGTCTGGAGTTATCACGCCGTCAATCTCCTGATTCATGTCATGGCGGGCTTGGTGCTTGGGGGTCTTGTCAGGAGAACGTGGATACGCGTGAAGCCGGATGCTTCCGCCGGGCTGCCCGCTCTGGCGGTGGCGCTCATCTGGACCCTGCACCCGCTGCAGACCGAGTCGGTCACCTATATTGTCCAGCGGGCGGAGTGCTTGGCGGGGCTCTTTTATTTGCTCACGTTGTACAGTTTTACTCGGGCGGTAGCGGTGCCGCACGCGGGTGGGTGGTGGGTTCTGATGCTGCTGAGTTGTGCGCTGGGGATGGGGACAAAAGAAGTGATGGTGACGGCGCCCGTGATGGTTTGGTTTTATGACCGGACTTTTGTGGCGGGCTCGTTCGCCGGGGCGCTGCGGCAACGCGCTTGGATTTACGCGGGGTTGGCGGCGACGTGGCTTCTATTATTAGTTTTGATTGCGAGTACCGGTGGTAATCGGGGCGGCACGGTTGGTTTTAATGTTGGGGTGACGCTGTGGGCCTATGCGCTGACCCAATTTGAAGCGATGACGCGCTACGTGGGTCTGGCGGTGTGGCCGCGACCGTTGGTATTTGAGTACGGAACTTTTTGGGTAACACGGGCTGGCGAGGTGCTGCCATGGGTGGCCGGGGTGGTGCTCTTGCTGGTAGCGACGCTGGTGGGTCTTTGGCGTCGTTCGGCGTTGGGTTTTGCGGGGGTCTGGTTCTTTGGAATGCTTGCGCCCACTTCATTGACGCCGGGAACGATCCAAATGATCGTGGAGCATCGGATGTACCTCGCTTTGGTTGCAGTGATCGCTTTGGGCGTGGTGGGTGCGGTGGTTTGCCTGGGGCGCTGGAGCGGATGGGTGCTGGCCGCTGTGGCGCTGGCGAGTGGGGTCATGACAAATTTACGGAATGCTGATTACCGCGATGAGACGGCGCTTTGGGGGGACACGGTGGCCAAGCGTCCAGGCAACGCCATTGCTTTGACGAATTTGGGACGGGCATTCCAGCGCTTGGGGAGGATGGACGAAGCCATCTTGTTTTACGAGCGTGCGACGGTACTGAACCCGCGGAGCGTGGAGGCGCGATTTAATTTGGGTTTGGCCTTGGCGCACGGTGGGCGCTGGGGTGAGGCCATCGGTGCTTATAAAAACGCCCAGGAGGTGGCGCCCGGTCGCGCGGAGATCGGGATCGCGTTGGGTCAAGCGCTGGCTGGGCTGGGGCGGATCGATGACGCCGCGGTCGAATTGGCCGCGGCCAGTCTCCTCGCGCCGCAGGCGGTAGCGCCATGGCTGGAACTGGGTAAGATTTTTTTAGAGGCGGGGCGTTTGGCTGAGGCGGTGGTGGCACTTGAGCGGGCGCGGATACTCGCTCCCGGGCAAGCCGAGGTTCATTATCAATTGGGTAACGTGCTCGCGCAGACCGACCGCCTGCCGGAGGCTCTGGCGCATTACGAGACCGCGGTGCGGCTGCGGCCTGACTATACGGAGTCGCGGGTGAACTGGGGAAATTGTCTCCTGCAGCTTTCGCGGTTGCCCGAGGCGGTCGGGCAATACGAGGCGGTCCTCCGCCTTCAACCCGACCATCCGGACGCCCATCATAATCTGGGTATGGTTTTTTTAAATACAGGGAGACCGGCGGAAGCGGTGGCTCAGTTTGAAGCGGCGCTGCGCGCGCGGCCGGACTTTCCGTCAGCGCGGGCGCGCTGGTTGGAAGCGCAGGCGGCCGCGCAGGTGCGCTAGGCGACGCGGAGAACCGATGGCGCTCACTTAAACGGATCCCCTTCTGCTCACATAAATTGACCCACCTCCAAAAAAGCTGCTCGGATAATAGACCCTCGTTCATGCGCATGAACGCTCATTTCTCCTCTGAACACGTGCAAAAAACCGGAACTCCTTGGAAAAGGCTGAAAAATCACCGGTGGATCAGTTTAACCGAGCAGCGGTGGGTCAAAATAGTTGAGCGTCATCGCGGAGAACCCTCGGAGTGGGGCCGTTCCCCGCGCTCAAGCCGCCCCGCTTAAAAAGGCTGCGAACGGCGACCCACGGCCGATAATTTCAGAGTGGTTGCCCAGCCCATCGTCCGGTCTAGAAGGGCTTTCAGCGGGTTTAGTTTGATTCGGAATTGGCGTGGTGACCCGCTCACCGGTGCGCTGCGTTTGGTGGGAAGAGGCGGGCCCCGATTAATCGAACTGGCGAGATCCCTTCCAGGCTGAGCGGTCGGTGAAAGTGGGGGTGATGGGTGCGGCTGGCAGGTGGGTTTTGCTATGGAGCAGCACCGTGCGGGAGGGGGCGCTCCCGGGAGTGAGTGCGGCCGCGAGGACGGCGGCGGCCTGTTCCTTGGTGAGGCCACCGAGTGCTTTCACGGCAGCCTGACGTCGATCCCACTCGCCGTCGTAGCTGAAAGCGGAGGCGAAAAACTGCTCGGCTTTTTCAGGGATGCTCTTGGGCTTCTCCTCGAGAGTCGAGCGGGCGCCGGCCAACAGGGTGGCCCATTGCTGGTCGTCGACGGCGGCCAGTGCGGCAGGCAGCGTAGCGATGAAAGTCTCCGCGCGCTTGAGTAATTCGTCTGGCGCGTAGGCGCTGGATTGAATGACGAACGTGAAATAGCGCTGCCGCAAAGAGGCTCCGGCGTTGGAGCCGACGATGTAACCGAGTTGTTGTTTTGTGCGCAGTTCGGAGTAAAAAGGCTCGCCAAAGAAGTTCGCGAGGACCAACGAAGCGGCCCGGGTGGTCGGTGAATCGTCGGGCAGCAGATAATCTCGGAGGAAGGCGGAGTTCACGCCGGCGACGAGGCCGGCATCCACGATATTTTCCTTCGGGGCGAGGGTGATGTGGCGTCGTCGCAGAAGGGCCGGCTCCGGCGCAGGCTTCGCGCCGATTTTCGTGGCAACGGCACGGATGGCCGCGATGGCTTCGTCTGGCGCGAGATGGCCGTGGACGACGGCCTCGAGTTTGCCAGTGGCGAAGAATTTTTGAGCAAAGGCGTGGACGTCGGCCCAAGTCGCCGTCGTGGCGCGTGCGAGGATTTCGTTGGGCAGGAAAACAAATTCGCGGGCCAGCGCATCGCGGCGATCGCGCGCGAGTTGATAGGCTTCGGTTTCCTCGTAGCTGCGGAGGCTGCGGAGGACGGCTTCCTTGACGGCCTCGAAACGCTCGGAGGTTAGCTTAAACGTGCGCAGATGGCCCGCCATTAAAGTAGCATAGCGCACGGGTGAATCGGCAAAGCCGGTCGCGCTGAGGCGCACTCCCTCAAGGGAAGTCTCGGGCGAGAACTCGAGACCGGCGAGGGCCGCGTCGCCGTTGAGCGGATCGAGGAAATCGTTCAGGCAGGCCCCGTAGAGTCGGAGGAGCGCGGCGTCATCGGCGGTGGCGAGGGCCCGGACGGGAACGAAGCGGAAGATGACGGTGGTCTGTGGTCGCTGGAATTCGGTATCTGCGGCGTAGTAGAGCTGGAGGCCGGGTTCGTTGATGAGTGGGAGAGGGCGCTCGGCGAGGAGCTGGGTCGCTTTCGGCAGGAATTGGTTGGCGCCAGGTAAGGTAAAGGGGAGTGGCGCCGGTTTGACGAGGGCCTCGTAAGGGGCACCGGTTTCTTCGCGGTAGGAATAAGCGGTGTTGTAGATGCGCTCGTGCTTATCGGTGGCGAGTCCCTTGGCGACGAGCGAGACGAGGAGATTGTCGGGAGTGAGTGCGGCGAGCAGGTGGCGGTAGGCCGCTTCATCGGGGTTGCCCCAGACATCGGTCGCGCGTTCGGCGACCTCCAGTGGGAAAAACAGAGCTTGGTTGGCGAGCTTGGTGGCGAGGGCGGAACCTTCTCCGCGGTCCTTGTAAGTTTCGTTAAGGGCGGCGATGCGTGCGCGGTCGCGGTAGAAATCGGCGGGGAACGGGGCTGCCCGCAGGTGGGCGAGATAACTCATGATGGAGTTAAGCACGCGCGAGTATTGCTGCTGGCCCTCGGGTGTAAGCGAGAGGGAGATCATGAGCGACCCGTAGCTGCCGGTTCGCTCCCAGACGTAGGCGCCCACGCTGTTGGCGAGACCGGCGCGTTTGAGTAAATCTTCCACTCCGCCGGGCCCAGCATAACCGATGAGCTGCGTAATCAGCTCGTCCGGTTTACTCGCGAAAGCGGGGCGGGTGGCGGGCAAGACGAACTCGAGGTTGAGTTGGCGGACCTCCTTGATGGGTTCGATGAAGGCGATGCGCAGGGCTGCCTTGCGCGGTAGAAAATCGGGCGCGCGTACGACCGCGGGGACGTTGCGGCGCGGAATGGCGCTGAACAGGTCGCGCGCGTATTTCTCAAGGTCATCCAGCGGTGCCTTGCCGGCGAGGCTCAGCGCCATCCGGTCGGAGGTGTAATGCGCTTGGTAAAACTCCCGGACCTTTTCAGGAGTAGCGCCGGCGAGGGTCTCTTTTGTGCCGGTGGAAAATTTACTCTCGCCGCTGCCGGGTGCATAGAGCTCGCGCGAGACGCCCATAACGCGGCGCTGATCGCTTTGCACGTGCCGCATTGCTTCGTTGTGGACGGCATTGACCTCGCGACCGGTGAACTCGGGATTGAATTTTGGTGCGATGAAAAATTGGGCAAACCGATCGAGACCCCCGGCGAACGCCTCGTGACGCACCTCGAATTGGTAGTTGGTGATGTCAGTGGAGGTGTAGGCGTTGTTGTAGCCACCATTTTGCCTCATATAGTTTCCGTAGTCGGCGACGTTCGGATATTTTTCCGTGCCGAGAAACAGCATGTGCTCGAGAAAATGGGCGAGACCCTCGCGATCTGCCGGATCGTCGATCTGGCCCACATTGACGACGAGGGAGGCGCCGGATTTGTTGAACTTCGGGTCGGAGACGAGCAGAACGCGGAGGCCGTTGGCGAGCACGAAGCGGCGGAAGACGGCGGCGTCGGTCGGCGCCACGACGCGAGGCGGCAGGGTTGGTTCCCCAAGTGCGGGGCGGTCAGCGGCAGGTCCGGCGGAGGGGAGGATTAGCATTGTGGCGAAGCCGAGAAAAAGACGGTGGAGTTTCATAAAAAAAGGCGAGTAGGATGGGTAACCAAAATCGGCGCAAAGCCAAGGAAGACGACGCCGCGACGGTGATTAATTTTCATGCGCCGAGGGTTCCTTAGAGCGGGACAGCTCAGCGCCGACGGCGAGGCTTTTTTTCGTCTTATCCGGAAATTTAATGGAGACGGCCTAGTTTTGAGAAAGCTTGATTTATGGGCATCGCCTGACGTCTCCGGTCACCCCGCATTGTGTGAGGAGAGTGGGTTTGGTCTGAGACGCGGAATGTCCAGATGGACCGTGGCTGACCCAGGGATGCATCGATTAGGATGGGGGAAAGGAGGAGGATAATGGGGGCGGAGACGAAGGTTGCAGTGCTTGGGCTCTTGGTGTTTGGCTCGCGTGATGATTCGAGGCATTGATCATCTCAATATTGTGGTCGCGGATATGGCGCGGTCGTTGAATTTTTATACGCAGATTTTGGGGTTTAAGAAGACGCAGGAGGTTCATTTGGAGGGGGCGTGGATCGAGCGGATCGTGGGCTTGAGCGGAGTTAAGGCCCATGCGGTTTTTATTGTATCCCCCGGCGGGGAGCCGCGCATTGAATTGCTCCACTACGAAATGCCGGGCGGCGTTGCCTTGGCGGAGAATTCTTGCGCCAATACGCTGGGCTTGCGGCACTTTGCCTTGCGGGTGGACGACATCGAGGAGATGACTGGCACCTTACGCGCGGCGGGGGTCTCCGTGTTCAGTGAGCCGGTTCGCGTTCCCGCTGGGTTGGTGAAATTCGCCAATGGCAGTAAGACACTCGTTTATTTTCTCGATCCGGATGGGGTGATGGTGGAGTTGGCTGAGTATCGGTGAGGCGTGGGCGCTCGCCCGATGGCAGGTTGCGCCGCTTGGTTAGTTGGCGGTTTGAAACTGGACGATAGGGCGACCGGCCGGCTGAGTGAAATTTATCGGGGCGGGGGCCTTGGCCGGGTGGGGCAGAGAGCCGGGTGCGCCCCCAGCGGGTCACGCTAGTTTTCCCAGCGGCCGTAAATCCCGCAGGGGAGAACATGGCCGTCGCTTTGAATGGGGAGGCCGACCTCACCGGCGGTGATGTGACCACCGCGGCCGTGCATAAGCTCGGCGAGGAGGTTGGCGACAACGGTGGGGGAGAGGCGGGCCGTGTAAGCGTTGATGAGAAAAAATAGCGGTTCCGGAGCGAGGATGGCACGGCATTCGTGGAGCAGCGGCCAGAGGTGTTCTTCGAGTTTCCACATCTCGCCGGTCGCGCCGCGACCGTAGGTGGGCGGATCCATAATAATCGCATCGTATAATTTCCCCCGCTTTTGTTCGCGGCGCACGAATTTCAGGCAGTCATCGGCGATGTAACGAATCGGCGCGTCGGCGAGGCCGCTGAGAGTGGCATTTTCTTTGCACCACTTGACCATGCCCTCGGCTGCATCGATGTGGGTGACGCTGGCGCCGGCTTTGGCCGCAGCGCAGGTAGCCGCGCCGGTGTAGCCGAAGAGGTTGAGCACGTTGACGGATCGACCGGTGGCGCGAGCGGCTTTAATTTTGGCAGAAAACCACTCCCAGTTAACGGCTTGTTCGGGGAATAATCCCGTGTGCTTGAAAGAAGTCGGGTGGATCTTGAAGGTTAACCCGAGCGACGCGTAGGCGAGTTTCCAGTGATCGGGCAGCGCTTGGCGGAACTCCCATTGGCCGCCACCTTGCTCGCTTCGATGGTAGAAGCCATCCCAGTTCTCCCAAACGGTGCCGGGGGCTTTTTGATGGCGCGGCCAAATGATCTGGGGGTCGGGCCGCACGAGGGTATGCGGGCCCCAGCGTTCTTTTTTCATCCCTTCGCCACATTCAAGCAGTTGGTAATCGCGCCAGCGGTCGGCAAGGATGAGGGCAGGGCGGTGAACGGGAGCGGGCATAGTAGGGAGATTGGGAGCGAAAGGCGGAGCCACGGCTGAGTCGAGTCGGGGTTTTGCCACCACGACCCATGCCGGTTGATTTATAGACTTTGGCTTCTGAGGTGGCACGGGCAGCCTGCCCGCGGCTGGAGTCTAAATTTCAACAGTTGTGGGCCTAACGGGAAGCCGGCGACGCGTTTTGCCTTAAAATACTCAGGTGCATTTGACTTGCAAAGGAGTATGCGTACTTAAGTTTTGCTCGAAAATTCCTCATGATCTCTTTTTCTCTCTTTCGCCTGCTCGGGTTAACGTCAGCCGTAGTGATCTGTGGAGGGCGGCTGGGGGCGGACGTGGTTGAAATTAAGAATGGGGCTCGGATTATTGGCCAGGTATCGAAGATCGAGGGAGGCAGCGTGGTCGTGGTGACGGATTATGCGGGTACGATCACGATTAAGCAGAGTGAGGTGAGCATGATCAGCACGGATACACCAGTGGCGGTGCGTTTTGCCAATGGCACGCGGATCGACGGGACGATGGCTACGGCTGGTGAGGGCAAGGTGAAGGTGGGTACTAGCGAGGGAGCGTTTACGGCTGAAATTTCTAAAGTAGCCGCATCGTGGGCCGCGGGTGGGCGGGATCCGCAGATTGTTGCGCTGGAGCGAGGCTGGGCCTACGAGTCGGCGGTCGATGCGAGCGGTAAGAGTGGTAATCGCAGCCAACTCGGCACGGCGCTGAGTTTGCGGGCGACGCTGGCGGGAGCGAAAGACAAGCTGCAATTTTACACCGCTTACGACCGGCAAGTCACGGATGAGCAAAAATCGGCGGACCAGTTCAAAGCGGGCAGCGATTATCAGAGTAATTTTTCAGGGAAGAGTTCCTGGTACGTTCGCGATGAAGGTGGTTTTGACCGCATCAAGGACGTCGAGCTCTACAACGTAGCGGCGGTGGGTATGGGTTACGATTTAGTGAAGGCGCCCAAGCAAATGCTCACGGGCCGCTTCGGTCTTTCCTTTCGCTATGAAGGTTATAAGAACCCGATGACGGTTGATGTGAAGAGCGCCGGTCTCGATTTTGGTTTCTCGCATCGTTTCGAGCTGGGCGATTCGCTCATAATAAATCGCTTGGCGATCGTGCCAGCCTTTCAAGATATTGGTAATTTTCGCCTGACGCACGAGAGTTTCTACGAGTTGCCGATGAGCAAGCCGAGTTGGAAACTACGCTTGGGCCTGAGCAACGATTACAACAGCAAGCCAGGGCGCGGCGTTGAAAAAATGGATACGGGTTACTTTACCCGCCTCGTGTTGAGTTGGAAGTAAAGGGGCGGGCCGGCCGCGCGACCTTTTAAGAGGGGCTGTCTTTATCCGTGCCAAGGGGAGGGCGGTGAGGCGAGGTCGCGTTTGGGCCTGGGTGGTAATGCGGCGGCCAATTAATTTCGTGCGCAGGACGATTTCCAGTTGCGCCTTTTCATTCCCTCGTGCGTCTCTTCTTCACCCATGAAGACACGCGCCTTATCCCTCCTCGTGTTGGCCAGCTTGTTTGCACCCGCGATGGTGCGTGCGGCCGCCAATGATGTTAAGCTCACCCGCTCTGAAGATCGTGTCCGCGTGGAGATTGGCGGGCAATTATTCACTGAATATATTTTTAAGGGTGCGCAAAAGCCGTACCTCTACCCGATCGTCTCGGCGGATGGGACTGCGTTGACTCGTAATTACCCGATGAAAACGGATGTTCCCGGCGAGTCGAAAGACCACCCGCATCACCGCTCGCTCTTTTTCACTCACGGCGATGTCAACGGGCTCGATTTCTGGGCCGAGTCCGCCGGTGCGAAGCAAGGCAGGATTGTGAGCGATGGGGTTGAGTCATCGAGCAAAGCGGGGGTCGGCATCATCCGCGCGCGCAACAAATGGGTGGGGCCGGATGGTACGGTGCACCTGACGGACGATACCACCATCAGCCTGCGTGGCGCCGCCGAGGGGCGATACATTGACTACGAGGTCACGTTGAAGGCGCCGGCTGACAAGGCCGTGGTTTTTGGCGATACCAAGGAGGGTTCGATGGCGATCCGGCTTCCGTTGTGGATGACGCCGCCGCATAGTTATTCTGATGCGAACAAGAAACGGGTGCAGCATCCGGGGGTGGGCACGATTATCAACGACGCTGGCACCAAGAATACGCAGACGTGGGGAAAGCGATCTGCATGGGTAGATTATTACGCGCCGAAGGATGGCAAGGTCTACGGCGTGGCGATGTTGGACCATCCTTCGAACCCCCAGCATCCGACGTGGTGGCACGTGCGCGATTACGCGCTCTTTGCCGCGAACCCGTTTGGGAAACACGATTTTGAAAATTTGAAGAGCGATCCTAAGGCGGGAAACTTGACGATTGCGGCCGGGGGTCGCGTCACGTTCCGCTGGCGTTTTTACTTCCATGAGGGCGATGAAAAAACGGCGAAGATTGCCGAACGCTTCAAGGCATACGCTGCTGGAAAATAACGTCCTCCGCGTCTGGTCCGGCTAATCGCCGGGCCGACTCGCCCCGCCGGCCGTGTTAGGCCGCGGGGCAAGGGGGCGCCTCCCTCCTAAACCGCCTCCCACGAAGCCTTCCCTTGCGCACCTCATCGGGCGCTGACCGGCCGCCAAAGCTCTCGGCGGACTTTCTACGGTTATTTCCCCTTATTTCGGGGCGCGCTCGCTCCACTTCTCACTTTTTCCGCCTCCGTTAACCCCTCCCTTTCGATGAACCCGTTCACTCGCCGCACTTTCCTCCAAGCCTCCGCGTTGGTTTCGGCAGGGGCGGCCCTCTCCGCCCGTTCCTGGGCTCAAGCCAAGGGAGCCAACGGTGATCTGCGGGTCGCCGTGGTGGGTCTCAATGGGCGTGGCAAAAGCCATCTCGCTAGCCTCGCCCGCATCTCCGGTGTGCGCCTCGTCGCGCTCTGCGATGTGGATAGCAACGTTCTCGAAAGGACGAAGGCTGGTCTCGGCGAAAAGGGCGCAGGAGTGAAGACCTATGTTGATTTGCGCGACCTGTTGGCGTCTCCAGATATTGATGTCGTGACGATCGCGACGCCCAATCACCTCCATGCCTTGCAGGCGATTTGGGCCGTGCAGGCGGGCAAGGATGTCTACGTTGAAAAACCTGTTTCGCACAATATCTGGGAGGGGCGCCAACTGGTTTCCGCGGCCGTCAAATCGGGCCGGGTCGTGCAATGTGGCACCCAAATTCGGTCGGGCGCGGGTTTGCAGGAGGCGGTCGCGTGGGTCCAAGCAGGCAACCTCGGTAAGATCACCGCGTCGCGCGGATTCTGTTACAAACGCCGCGATACGATCGGCAAAACTTCCGGGCCACAGACGGTGTCGGCGACGGTGAATTATGATCTCTGGTGCGGCCCCGCGCCCAAGGCAGATCTTCTCCGGCAGCGGTTGCATTATGACTGGCATTGGCTGCACGTCACCGGCAACGGCGATGTCGGCAACCAAGGGATCCATCAAATGGATGTGGCCCGGTGGTTTCTCGGTGAGGCCGGCCTGCCTCGGCAAACGCTCAGCATTGGCGGCCGGCTCGGTTATATCGACGATGCGGATACGCCGAACACGCAGGTCGTGATCCACGACTATCGGACTGCGCCTTTGATTTTCGAAGTGCGGGGGCTTCCGGCCAAGGCGGGCGCTGCCGCCGAGGGTGCGGGTGGCGATGGGGACGGTGGTGGTCGCCGCGGGGTTATGGATAATTATCGTGGGGTGGGCGTCGGAAACGTCGTCGATTGCGAGGGTGGCAGCGTCGTCGTGCCGAGTTACACCAGCGCCACCGCTTACGATCTGGCCGGCAAGGTGGTCAAAGAGTTCAAGGGAAGCGACCGTCATATGCAGAATTTCATCGACGTCGTGCGCAGCCGGAAAATCGCTGATTTGTACGGACCGATTCAGGAGGGGCATTTGTCGAGCGCGCTGTGTCACTTGGGCAATATCTCCCACATCTTGGGCAAGGCGGCCGTGCCGGCGATCCTGCGCGAAAAAATTAAAGGCAATGCACCCCTCGCGGAAGCGTTTGGTCGGATGTCCGAGCACCTCGCCAAGAATGGGGTCGATCTTGTGAAAACGCCGCTGACGGTGGGTGTCCCGCTGACGGTCGCTCCAGGCAAAGAGCAGTTCACGGGCGAGTTTTCACGTGAAGCGAACCCGCTGCTCACACGTCAGTATCGGGCCCCGTTTGTGGTGCCCGACTTGTCGCGTTCGGCGTAAGCTTGTGGTTAAACTGAGTGCGCGCAGAGGTTGCCCTATCGCCGGTGCGGCAGTTCTAGGCTGCCTCGGCTGGTGGCTGGTTGGCTTCTCCTCGCCTGCGCTCGTCGGCGCCGATTTGACCGATGATCGGGCCGTGGCGCTGCCGCCCTTCATGGTTGAGGAGATGGCGAAGGGTCCGCCGTGGCGCTATGCCGAGGCGGTGGGGTATGAAATTCTTTCGCGCTGCGATGACGCCGTCACCCGCCGCGTGGTCGAGGCGCACCACCGGATGCATGGCTTGCTCGCGGAAATGTTGCCGGGGCCTTTACGTTTCAGCGTGGCGGCGCCGCGTAGCCTCATTCTTTACGATGAGCAACTGCAACCCGCCTCCTCGCAGGAGGTGATCGCCCAGGTGATGCGGAGTGATCGTGGGGTCGAGGCGAGCAACGACGTGCCCGCGCTGGGCTTGGGGCGGGGCATGCGCATGCCTCTGGCGGTTCCGCGTTTTAGTTTCCTGCCCAACCTTCGTCTGTGGGATCGCGATGCGATGGCCGTATTCATGATTGTAAGACGGGATGATTTTGATGCTGACCGGCTCTCGCTGACGCAGGATTACGTCACGTTTCTGGTTAAAAATCGCTTGCCCGCTCTGCCGCCTTGGTTTGTCAGTGGTATTTTGAAGCTCTTCAGTCAGACCGCGTTTGCGCGTGATCGGCTGACGTTGGCGCCACTGGAGTGGATTTCAGAAGTGCACTCGGCTGCAGTGAAGATTAATCCCGCCGCTGCGCCGGCGGTGCGCCCGCTCGGGGAGTTTCTACTCAATAAATTGTCGCCGCCGGTGGAGCTGCCGAGTTTTGAGCCGATCCAAGCTTGGCAGGCGCAGGCGGCCCTCTTTGTGCGCTGGGGGCTTGATGCCGACAAAGGAGCGCATCGCGAGGCGCTGTGGAAATTTGTTGAACTTTCCGCGACGGTGGGCGCAACGGAAAAAAATTTCGTCGACTGTTTTGGTTTCGGTTACGAGGACGCGCTGGCGCGGCTTGTGGTGTATCGGTCGGCGGCGGTGAATCGGGCCATTTCCTTCAAGCCAAAAGGGGCGCCTAAAAATCCTCCCTTGGTGCTGCGTAATGCCAGCGACGGCGAAATTGCGCGGATCAAAGGTGATTGGGAGCGGATGGAGGTGCCTTACGTGAAAGCAATCTCGCCGGACTTGGCGCCAAAATATCTCGCGCAAGCTCGGAAGACTTTGCGGCGGGCCTACGATCGTGACAATCGCGATCCTCGCCTGCTGGCGGTGATGGGCCTGTGCGAAAACGATGCCGGTAACGAGGTGGGCGCGCGTGAATTCCTCGAGGCGGCCGTGCGCTTGGGGCCCGTGCGCCCGCGCGCGAATTACGAACTGGCGCGGCTGCGCTTCCAGGAAATGCGCGCGCACCCGGCGGAATCCGCCGGCCGGCTGAGTCTCCCGCAGATGGTGGAAGTTTTGACACCTTTGTTTGCCGCTCGCGCGACGCTCCCGCCGCTCCCTGAGGTCTACGAACTAATCGGCGAGGTGTGGGGGCATGGAATTTCTCCGCCGACCCGCGGCCATCTCACAGTGCTTGATGAGGGCGTACGCCTTTTCCCTCGGAGGACCGCTCTCGTCTTGCTTGCGGCGGAGCTCTACTTACGTTCCGGGTTCCGCGAAGAAGCCAGCGTATTTGCTGATATCGCTACTCGGAGCGCCTCCGATGCTCCGGCCCTCGCGCGGGTCGCGGCGTTGACGCGCGCGCTCGCGGAAAACCCAACTCCGCCTTAACCCCGCCTCAAATGCGCTTGCCGTGGTTATGCTTTATTCGCCCCTTCGCGGCTCTTCGTGGCTTGGTTTGGTCGTGCCTCGTCCTCGGCGTCGTTTCGTTTCCGGGCGGGTCAGCGGCTGAGCCTTTG
>CAMDOF010000053.1 GCA_945903465.1 Opitutus sp. GAS368 | reverse complement strand
TACGCGGTCAAAAGGACTTGGAAGCCTCGATCCAGCTGAAACCCTTCAACCAGATCGGTCCGCACTCGACCGCCGACCGCCTCGCTCGCTTCCAGCACCACGCAGTCCAACCCGCCAGCTTGTAAGCGCCGCGCGCAGGTCAGGCCCGCCAGCCCCGCGCCGACGATCACCACGTCTTTCATCCGTTCCGCCCCGCTGTCATGCGGTCGGCCAGCTCCAATCCCGAAAGCGCCGCCCCTTCCACCCGCGGGCCGCCCAGACTATCGCCCGCCAGCCCCAAGCCTAGCTCGGGCAGCCAGACACACCGCTGCCCCGACGTCGCCATCGGCTCGCTAAACTTCCATCGCTGCAACGCCACGTTCACCACGGGCGCTCCCAGCCAATCCGCGATCTCCGGTAGCACCAGCGCCGCCACCGCCGCGTCCGTCTTTGCATAGTGTTCGGTCGAAAACGCCGCCTCCAGGTGGACCGTCACGGCACCCGCTCGCCCCGGCGAGATTCCTTTCTTCGCGTTATCCGCCATCCACCGGACCGGCCCGCTCGTGAGCGCCACGCCTGCCGCCGGCAGCGCACTCGGCCCGTCCAAGGTCAGCAACAACGCCAAGCAGGGGTGATAGGTCAGCGCTTGCAAGTCCGGCGTCATCGTCCCCGGCATCTCGACGCCGCCAGCCGCCAGTAGCGCCAACGATTGCGGCAGCGGCGCCGTCAGCACCAATCGCCCCACCCGTGCCAATGGCTGATTCTCAATCGTCAGCTTCCACTCGCCTTCCTCCCGCGCCACTTTCAGCAGTTTAAATTCACGCCGTACCTCCAGCCCTTCGGCTAAAAATTTCCCCAGCGAGTTCATCGTGGGTTGGGCGATCCAACGGTGGGCCGACGCACCTGGCCAGGGCGCTACGACGCCTTTCGCCGCCCACGCCGCCACCATCGCCGCGAACCGCGCCGACTTGGCCGTGAAATACTGCGCGCCGTGGTCGAAGACGGCATCACCCACCCGTTTCGTCGCCAGCCGTCCCCCCAACCCCCGGCTTTTTTCAAAGACGACCACGTCGGCCCCCGCCGCCTTCAGCGCGCGTGCCGCCAACAGCCCGGATATCCCTGCTCCCACGATCGCGATCGTTGCATTCATACCGTCTCAGCCTTCCCGTGCTCGCCCGCGGCGCAACGCCCTTTCTCGGATTCCCGCAACCTTCGTCGGTGGGCTCCGCCTCTCTCGATCCAGCGAGTCACGTGCGGGTCTTCGTTAGCCACGAGCGTTCCCGCGCTTCCGCATCCGGCAGGCGTCCGAGCAGAATTTTACTTCGTCCCAGATTTTCTCCCATTTTTTCCGCCACGCATAGGGCCGGCCGCAGGTCACGCAGACTTTCGTGGGTAGATCAGATTTTTTGCGCATCTTCGGCATACGGCAGGCTTCCTCTCTCTCCATAAAAATGGATTTGTAAAACGTTCCTGCACAAATTTCGGATCGTTTCTGGCGGATGCCCCGCCTCGCTCAGGGGATCAACCGCGAATCGACGCGAGGTACCCCGGGCCCACCGCGCTCCCCCAATACCGATCCCTGCCCAACGTTCCTCGAGTTCGGGACTTTCCTTTTCGAAGCTGCGAGCTCGTGCGAGTTCTGTCCGCTCGCGGGGGTTGACCCTTCGCTCCAGCTTTAGGTTGCGCGCGCGCTCATTCATACGTGCGAGATCCGTCCACCCGCGGGGTTCGCGGCGACCCCGCCAATCAAATCTCGGATCGTTGGGCCGAGGCCTTTCTGCCGCCCGGCATCGAGCGCGTGGGCGCGTGGAATTATGGCCATCAATATATCGGCTGGCATCTGGTCGCGACCAAGTCTGCCCTTGAGGGCGCCCCCGACGAACTTTCGCTCGACGCGGGCGAGAGCTACTGGACCGGCCAGAGCAGCGCCCTCCGGCGTTACACGTTGCGCCTCGATGGCTTCGTTTCGGTAAATGCGCCGATGAGCGGTGGCGAGATCGTGACAAAGTCGCTCCGCTTCCAAGGCCGGACGCTTGCGCTGAATTTCGCCACCTCGGCCGCCGGTGGGTCCGAGTGGAAATCCAAGACGAGCGGGGAAAGCCTTTGCCAGGTTTTGCACTTGAAGATTGCCCGCCACTTTTGGGTGATGCCTCGGAGCTTCAGTTGACTTGGACCAAGGGCCGTGAGGTGGGCGCAATCTCGGGCAAACCCATTCGCCTGCGCTTCGCGTTGGAGGACGCGGATCTCCACGCCTTTCAATTCCGGCGATAGCGGCCTCGGCGTTGCCACCTTCCGCCCGCCGCTGAAGCGGGGGAGTGGAGGCCCAAGCCTCCAGCGTCATTGAAGAGTGGATACACGCTAAAATCCGGCTGCCCCGGCAACGCCTTCCCTTTGCTCTCGCTGCGATCTTCTGTTCAAAAAATCAGACCCCGAACCACCGGCCGTCCCCATTTTTTCGGTCTGATCGCTGGTAGCGGCGAGGAGCCCGAGGGAGCGTGCGCCATCGTTTCGCCGCGGGGAAGACGCGTCGGTGGAGTGGGGCGCACGGCCAAGCCAAGCCGAATGCGGCGGCGTGAACCGCGCGTGCGAGAGTTCGCTGCGAGTCGGGTGGAGGGGCCGAAGAAGTTGCGGGGGTGAACCGCGCGCGCGAGGGTTCGCTCGAAAGATGGGCGGCGCACGGCCGAGCCACGCCACGCCGCGCCACGCCGCGCCACGCCGCGCCACGCCGCGCCACGCCAAGCCGAAGTCAGCGGCGTGCGTCGCAGGCTAAGGGGCGAAGTAGCTGGTGAAAACTGCGGGGAGGGCGCCGCCGAATTCCTGCCAATCGGCGCCGAGCGGAGCCTTTTGTTTTCCGGCGATCCAGTGGGCATTAAATTCAAGGACCGCGGCGGGGATCCCGAAACGCTCCAGCCAGCCGTCGCCGAGCGTGCCGGGGTTGCGGGTCGTTGCACCCGTGCTCCCTTCCGTAAACCACGTATGGCGGCGGAGCAGAGCTTCGAAGCGTTTCATGTCCTCGAGATACGCGGTGAGTTGCGGGACGGCGGGGCGGCTGATGTGGAGCTTGCCGTTGTTATCATTGTGGAGTTCGAGGGCGAAGTGGGGGCGGAGATCTCGGGCGTTCATGGCGGTGAGCCATTGTTCGAGCGCGTGGTTTTCGGGGCAGAGTTCGGGGGAGGCGGGCTGGTCCCAGCCACGGTTGAGATCGACACCGCGCAGGTTGAAGCGGGTGCGGCCGCGGGCGACACCGTCTTTGTTCGCGATGGGGAGAATGAAGTAGGTGACCCGGTCGAGATGGGCGCGGGCCGATGGTGTGTCGGCGAGGAGCGCGGCGATGAGGCCCTCGATCACCCAGTTGCCGCCTGGCTCCCAGGGGTGCGCGCGGGCACGGAGGAAGACGCGGTGCGGGGCGCGCTCGTGGCCGATGCGGATGATTTCGAGCGGCCGGTTTTCAACGGTGCGGCCGATGACGTCGATTTTGACGAGCGGGTGGGGGTGGATGGTGGCGAGGAGTTTTTCGAGATCGCTGAGGCGGTAAGGTTCTACACGGGCGACGTAGAGCGAACCGGTGGGGCCAATCGTGACGCGCAGGCGCACGCGTTGCTCGACCAGTTCCATGCGCTCGGAGCGCCACGTGCGGCCGTCGTCGGAGAGAAGGCAGGCCGTGCGTGCGTCGACCGGGAGGCCGGAGGTGCCGTTCCAGACGTTGAGGAAATTTTGAAAGACCAGCGTGTGCGCTGAGCCGGGGCGACCTTCGAGTCGGAAGTGCCAGTGCCCAGCGGCGCGATTGGGCGAAGCGCGTTCGTGGTCGTATTGAAGGGAGAGGAGGATCGTATTGTCAGCCTGGAGGTCCCAGTGGAGCGGTGAGCCGTTTTCGATCGATGTGTCGATGAAGGCGAGGTCAGCACTGCGCAGCGGTGGCGGTGGTCGGGGCGTGGCGCCGTCAGCGGTGAAAACTGAGAGCGCGAGCAACGCGGAGAGGAGCGGGGTGGCGAAGAGGCGGTGTCGCATGGAGGGGAAATGGAATAATAACGACGGGGACGGAGCTCAGAGATAGTTGAGCCAGGCGTCCCGGCGCCGGCGCTTGAGGTTCGCGAACCACCGGCAGGCGAAAAAGAGGAGGACGCTGCAGACGCTCCACGCGAGGTAAGTGCCGAAGAGACCGAAGCCGGCGTCGGCGGGCGGGTCGGCGGGCGTGGCCCCGTAAAGCCAGTCCGCGCGGCCCCAGCGCCAACTCGCGGAGAGCACGGCCAATCCGTGCACCAGCGGCAGATGTAGGAGATAGAAAAACATCGGCACGCGGCCGAAGTTGAGGAGGGGTCTCATCCAGCCCGGGGTGCGGCGGTCGAGTAGGCCGAGGACGATGAGTGCGGGCCCAAGCGTCATCAGCAGATAGCCGAGCGAGGGTGGATATTTCACGCAGTGGAGAAATGAATAGAGCGTCGCCAGCAGCGTGGATTGAACAGACCACAGACGTGCGTCGCCGTAGAGATTGCTCAAGCGCAGCGCCACGAACGCCGCGGTGAGCGCGACGCCGAGGCGGAGCAGCCAAGCGCGGCGTGAGATCGGGGTGCGCATCAGGCCATGCGCGCAGCCGTAGCCCGCCGCGATCACCCCGATCCATGGTATCAACGGGTAACCGACGGCGAGTTTGTGGCCGCCGCCGAGGTCGACGGTGCCGCCTTCGTGGAGCACCGTCCAGAGTGGGCCCCACGCACCAAGCGTGGATGTTTTGATGCCGTCGAAGGCGTTGTGCGTCGTGATCATGACGAGCCCAAACGTCGTGACGGCGGCGACGGGCAAGTGCACCAGCGCGGCCAGGGCCAGCATCGACCAGCCGATCGCCCAGATCACGTTCGCTTGGTGGAAGTCCCCATTAATGCCGAACCTCCAGCCGGCCCATTGCACGAAGGTGATCTCCAGCAAGATGAGCCACAGGCCGCGCGTGAGGAGGAACCAGGATAACTCACGGCGCGATCTTCCGCGGGTGCCGGTCAGGTAGGCGCCCATGCCGGCGAGGAAGATGAAGGTCGGGGCGCAAAAGTGCGTGATCCAACGGGTGAAAAAAAGCGCTGGCGTCGTCTGCTGGAAGTCGAGCGGGTCGTGGCCGTGGATTGCGCCGAAGTGGAAAAAATCCCGGGTGTGATCAAGCGCCATCAACACCATCACGAGCCCGCGCAGAGCGTCGATCGAGTCGAGCCGCGGTGCCGCGGGTGTGGGTATCTGCGGAGCCGGCGGAGCGGTCGGCATCGGTGGGCGATGCGCTCAGGCGAAGGCTTGGCGTAACATCGCAATGCTCTTGGGCACGGCGGTGTTCGGGTCCTCTTTCCCTTCCATTTCGAGTGAGACCCAGCCAGTGTAGCCGGCGCGCTCAAGCATCGCGGCGATGCGCGTGTAGTCGAGGTCGAGGGTATACCACTCGCCGCCGCCGTGGTAGGTCTTGGCTTGGACGTACACGGTCTGCGCCGCGATGGCTTCAAGTTTTGGATACGGGTCTTCGAGAAAATTTCCGGTGTCCATCAGGCCGCCGAGCCACGGTGATTTCATGCTGTTCAGAATCCGCAGGAGCCCCTCGGGCGTGCGCGCGAGGCCCCAGTGGTTTTCGAGCGCAAGCACCACGCCGCATTGCTCGGCCTTCGCGAGGCAACGTTCGATGCCGTCGATGCACCACTTAAAACCTTCCTCCTCGGTGTGACCAGGTAGTACGGGTTCGATACCGCGGTCGGCCATCAGCTGATCAAAGCTCCTCGTCGTGCCCCAGCGGCCCGTGTTGATCCGGATGGAGGGGCAGCCAAGTTCGTAGGCGAGCTCGATGCATTTTTTTGTGTGCTCGACTTCGGCCGTGAGCTTGGCGGGGTCGGGATAAACAAAGCTCTGGTGGGTCGAGACGCAGCAGATCGAGAGCCCGTTGCGGAAGGCGTGGCGCTTCAGGCCGTGGAGATAGGCGCGGCCGGCGGCGTCGAGCGGCCCGCGTTCGGCAAGATCCATCTGCCGATGGAGCAGATCGACGCCCTCGACCCCGAGCTCGGCAGCGCGATCCATGACGGTTTCGACGGGCACTTTGGTGGTCTTGAAATGCCAATATGAATACGTGGCGATGCCGAGTTTGACGCGTTTGCGGCGGGCGGCGCCAGCGGGGGCTGCCGGGGCCGGAGCGGGGAGGGTGGCGAGTGCCGCCGCGCCGGTGAGGGCGCAGGCTAGAAAGGAACGACGGGGGATTTTCATTCGAGAGCTGTCACTATCGACCGCTGAAGAGTCGCCTGCGACGATTTTAGTGAAATAAAAATTCTGCGGGGTTCTCGTTTCTTTTGTCGTTCGCACCACCCCTTGAAAGCGAGGAACGGTAAAAGGAGGTAATCGTTGTTGAGGAGAAACGTTTGCAGACGTGCGTTGGAGAAACTCTTCTTTTTCGAATAAGGATCGGGTTATTTATTTTGATCGGCGCGGTTTCACAGCTCGTGGCCGCGGTAGATTTTGAAGCGGTTGGTTTCGGCAAACCCTGCGGGTTTTTCCGAGTCTCCGCCTGCGGGCTTCGGGGCGTCGTCAAAGGTGACGACGTTGTCTTAGGTTTAGCTTATCCGGATAATCCTAGAGCGCTAAAAGTCCAACCGCCGCTGGCGGTACCCCGCCGCTGGCTTGGATTGCTGCCGCCCGCGCTCGGATCGCCACTCGGACCGCCGGCTCCAGCCGGGCGATGTTTTTAATTTGCAAGGCCATCCGCTGATTTTTGGCGAGCAGCGTTTCATGCCGGAGCAGAAAATCCCAATACAGGGTCGTAAACGGGCAGGCGTCATCACCCACGGATTTCGCGGGGTCGAAGCGGCAACCCTTGCAGTAGTTGCTCATCCGCTCGATGTACTTGCCCGTCGCGGCATACGGCTTCGACGCCATGATGCCACCGTCGCCATACTGCGACATCCCCAGCGTGTTCGGCAACTCGACCCACTCCACTGCGTCCACATAAACTGCCAGATACCATTCGTGGACTTTTTGCGGCTCCACTCCGAGGAGCAGAGCATAGAGCCCCGTTACCATCAATCGCTGGATGTGATGGGCGTAGCCGTGCACCAGCGTCTGGCCGATGCTCTGACTCAGGCATTTCATTTCACATTTTCCAGTCCAATAAAATGCGGGCAACGCCCCGGTCGCGCCAAGTGCGTTCAGCTCGCCATAGCGCGGCATGTGGAGCCAATAGATTCCCCGCACATACTCCCGCCAGCCGAGGATTTGCCGGATAAATCCCTCTGCGCTCGCGAGCGGCACGCGCCCTTCGCGATACGCCTGCTCCGCCGCTGCCACGACTTCGCGCGGATTGAGCAACTTCAAATTCATCGCCGACGAAATCCGCGAATGAAATAACCACGGCTCCTCCGTCCACATCGCATCTTCGAACCGCCCAAAGTTCGGCAGTCGGTGCTCGATAAAATCTCGCAGCGCCCCTCGCGCGTCTTCGGGCGTCACTGGCCACGCAAACTCGGTGAGTTCGCCCGGATGGCTCGCGAATCGATTCGCCACGAGCGTGAGCACCGCCCGGGTCGTCGCGTCTGGCGCGATCAATGCGGGGGGGCGCAGGGCTTCCGCTTTGGGCCCAGCTTTGGAAAAACTCCCGCGATTGTCGTGGTCGAAGTTCCACTGTCCTCCCTCCGGTTCGCCTTTTTCGTCGAGCAGCACGCGATGCTTGCGCCGCACTTCGCGATAAAAGAATTCCATCCGCAACCCCTTCCGGCCTTTTGCGTGGGCCGCGAAATCCGCCCGCGTCTGAAAAAAATGCCGATCTTCCCGCACCACCAGGGGCCGCCCCGCCGCTCTCGCCGCCGCCGCCATCGCCTCCTGCACTCGCCACTCGCCCGCTTCGGTCATAATCAAACGCTCGGGCTGCAACTCCGCGCACGCCCGGGCCAGCTCACCCGCCAGCGTCTGCGTGTTGCCAGGAGCATCGAGCTCCGTGTAGTGCACTCGCCGTTGCAGCTTCTTCTGCGCTGCGCGGAAGTGCCGCATCGCCGCCAGAAATACGGCGATGCGTGGTTTGCTCACCCAGACGTGCTCCGATTCCGCCGCCACCTCCGCCATCCAGAGCAGATCCCGCTGCTGGTCGAAGCCGTCCAGCGCCGCCGACTCCGCGTCGAGCTGATCGCCGAGCACGATCACCAAATTTCGCACCGTTCTCTTCATAGAATCATTTTAGTTTCCCACTAAATCCCCCCCGCCGCGCTTTCGCCCTTGGCGAACCGCACGCTCCGCCCCCCGCGTTCATCGTGACGGTAAAGACCCGCGCGAAACCATCCGAGGCGAAGAAGAATCAACATGGGCGGACGGTGCGCGGAGGTTCCCGCTTTGCAAGTGCTCCTGCTCAAGCCATCCCGTCTTGCCTCGCTCCGCTTGCCCACGCCGGCGGTGCGGAGCTTCTGGCGTGCAGCGAGAGCGTACCCTTCTGGCCATTGAATTCACCCTGAGGGAGGAAATCCCCGGGCGATTCGGAGTGATCGTTAACACTTCAGGCAGAGCGGTCGGTGGCACTTTTTTAGAAACGCGCAAAGAGCCCGTCCTGACAATTTCTCCTCTCCGACCTTGGCGTGGTCTGCTGCGAACTTACCTCTCAAACCGGCCGCCGTTCACACGCAGGTGGCGGAGCATCGTTGCTTCCGAGACAGGGCCTTCCGGCCCGAAGCCGCCGCCCGCCATAGTCCCGTACGAGCGCGATTCACGTCTCCGGTTCCTCAAGTTGTGGACTCGATGGCGAAAACGAATGATCACTACGGGGAGGAGCCAAGGGCAAGGTCTGGAGCAGACGCCGCGAACCGTTCCCGGTCCATGGCTGGTCCGCGGTTGCGTCGGTTGAGCCACTCAAGCGATACCCACGCCCCCCAGCTTTGGGCGTTTACGGGAGCTATCCGAGATGGCCGAGGGGGAACTCCTGTGGGGGCCAGGCAAACCCCCAAAGTTTGACCCTTTCGGATGGGGCCTCATTTCCACGATGCTTTTGCCGCCGTCGGCTTGCCGCAATAGGCGGATCTTCGACTCCGTCGTGGGTCGTTTACTTTTCATCGTCTGGGCCCCTCTTAGGGGCACCGACTGATATTACGGGTGACCCGGATTTCGGAGAATAACCGCACGACGCCACCGCGGTGCTTGCAGGATCGTGGCGTCTAAAGCTAGGTCGTAATCGCTTTGAGCTGTTTTGTTGCGATGCCGATGGGGCGGTCGAGCGGCACACCGGCGCAACCGAGCAACGTGGTGAGCAGGTCGCCTTGATTTCCCCGCACATCCGTCAGGAATCGTCCCGTGTTGATCGAACCGCCGCCGCGGCCAGCGACGATGAAAGGCAGGTTCTCCCGCGCGTGCTTGTTGCCATCTTCCAGGCCGGAGCCCCACATCATAATACAGTTGTCGAGCAAGGTGCCGTCGCCCTCCCGAATGCTGTGCATGCGTTTGATCATGTAAGCGAACTGGGCGATATTGAAGGCGGTGATCGCGGCGACTTTCGCCACCTTGTCGGCTTGGAAGGCGTGATGGGTTTGGGAATGATGCGTGTCCTTAAACCCGAGTTCTGGGTAGGAAACGCCGTTCGGCGTGGAGCCAATGTAGGTGCTGACGCGGGTGGTGTCGGTCTGAAACGCGAGCACGTTGAGGTCGCACATGACCTGCATGTACTCACTGCGCTTGTCGCCCACGGGGATTTTAATTTCGATGGGTGGGGAGTCAGCCGCGTGCCGTTTGCTGACGCTGACACCCGCGGCCTCGAGGGCGGCCTCTTTTTGCCGATGTTCGATCGCCGCGATGCGCCGTTCCACCGAGCGGACGCCGTCCAAATATTCATCCAACTTGTGTTGATCGCTCTGGGGCAATCCACGCCGCAGTTCCTTGGCGCCGCCGATCACTAAGTCTAACATCTTTCGGTCCATCGCGTCCGCCTGAGCGGTTTGGCCTGATTTGCGGCGAGGGTCGGCTTGGTCTCTCATTCCGAAGAGCCGGTTGAGTACGTTGCGGGGATTGGTCTCGGCGGGGACAGACTGGGTGGCAGAGCGAAAGCTGCAGTGCGAATAATAGCCTTCGTTTAACCCCTCTTGGTTTTCCTTGTGGGTCTGCGGCATGGTGGCCAATTCCAACGAAGGCAGCGAGGTGAGCGGGCCCACGTAATTAGCCGCGATCTGATCCGCGGAAATCGAAATATTGATCTGATTGCGGCGGTTCGAATCAGGTAGAGTTGCGGTGAGCCAAGTGGATAATTCGAGGGCGTGCGGCGCGCCATTAAAGGGTGAAATGGGTACGCCGGAGATTCCCTTAAGCATCAGGCATTGGTCGATCACGGGACCGAGGGAAGCCAATGCCGGCGGTGGTGCCGTCAGGAAGGTCTCCGGGCTGGCGGGCCAAAACTGATCCATGATGACGCCGTGGGGCATGTACATGAAGCCGAGGCGCACCGGCGGTTTGGCCAATTTTTTCTTTTCTGGATCGGCCCAGCCCATGGTCTCGAAAAGAGGCAGGGCGAGGGCGACGCCGATCCCTTTAAGGCAGGTGCGACGATCGATGAGGAAGCGAGTGCTCATGGGGCGGGAAGGTTACTAAGGTTGGAGGCTGTGAACGCGGCGCTGGGTGAAGGGATAACTGGTCACGATGGCGGTGATGAGAGGCTGCATACGGTAACCTTCCTTGGCGATCGTTGCCATCATTTGATCCACGACGATTTCATCGTAGCCTTCGAGCTGGCGGCAGAGGGCATAGGCCAGAAGTTTTTCCGTCAGGTTGCGAGTCAGGTCACCCTGCCGCGCGGCAATAATGGCTTTGAGCTCTTGGGGAGATGAAAAACGTTTTCCTCCCGGCAGTTCACCCGCGGCGTCGATCGCGCCGCCCGCCTCGTCCTGCTCTCGCCAGCGTCCGATGGCATCGAAGTTCTCCAGCCCGAATCCAATCGGATCGAGGACTTTGTGACAGTTGGCGCAGACAGAATCGGTACGGTGCAACTCGGTGCGTGCTCGCAGCGTGAGAGTGGCGACCTGCGTTTTGTCCTGTTTGTCCAGGGCTGGAACGTTTGGCGGCGCGGGCGGCACACGTTCCCCCAACAGTTGTTCGAGCACCCACACGCCGCGTTTCACGGGGCTGGTGCGGTTGGGAAAAGAGGTCGTGGCCAGAATACCGGGCATGCCGAGAACGCCACCGCGTTGCGCATCGGTCAGCGCCACCTTGCGCATCGCCGGTCCGGTGACGGTCTTTTCCATGCCATAGATCGTGGCCAGCGTCTCGTTGAGGAAGGTGTAATCACTCGTTACGAAACTGACCACGCTCAGGTTTTCGCGCACAACGTTTTCAAAGAACAGCCGCACCTCGTCATACATCGCCGTGCGCATCCCAGCGGTCATGAGAGGAAACTTCGCGGTATCGAAGGTCTTGCCGGCCAGCTCGCTCAGCCCGAGCCACTGCGCCCCGAACCCATCAAACAAGGCTCGCGAGCGGTTATCCATCAGTAGACGCCTCGCCTGCTCTTGCAGAATCGCCGGCTCGTGGAGTTTTCCGCTGTCCGCCAAGGCGGCGAGTTCGGCGTCAGGCATGGTGGCCCACAAAAGGTACGACAAACGGGCAGCCAGCTGATGGTCATCGAGCGGCACAATGTCGCCGCCGGCGACCCCTTCCCGCGCTGGTGTGATGAAGAGAAACTGCGGAGAAACCAGCACCGCCTTGAGCATGAGACGCAGGGCCGCTGAATGGGTGAGCTGGTTCTCGCGCGCCAGATCAAATACGGCCAACAGGACGTCCACTTCCGCCTCCGTGGGTGGGCGGCGATAGGCGCGGCGGGCCAGTGCGTGGGCAACCGTGCGCGTCGCCGCGCGCGCCTCCGTGCCAGGCGCGAGGGGTTCCCCCAGCAACCGTCGTTGGACCAGCGTCGGCGGCGCGCCCTCGGGGGACAGCACCCGGTCCAATACTTCTTGGGCGATCCAGAGATACTGCTCCGACTGGAGGGGCGATAGCGTATTGAGATAACCCTCGCCAAACACTTCATCTGGCAGTTCCCGAGCGACCGCCGGATCAACCCCGAGGAGATCGTGCAGCGTGTTGCCGTACTCTACTTTGGTCAGACGACGGATCACAAAAAGCCCCGGATCTGGCGGGCTCAGGAACTTGATCTGGCCAATCCATTCCAAGAACATTTGCCGCTCTGCATCTGTCGGCTGTTTTTCCGTATCCTCCGGCGGCATATCGTGGGCCTTGACGTTCGCGAATGCTTGCTTCCAGCGCCGGCTAAAGGCCGCGTTGCCGGGTGCCTTCAGCGCCGGTTCAAAGTTGACCCCGCCTCGCGATTTTTTGTTGCTGTGACAGTCGAAACAATACGTGCGAACAAAGGGGGTAACCCGATCCCGAAAGGACGCCTTGGTTTCGTTCTGCAGCGCGAGGACATGCCCGTCGGCGACCGGTTGTGCCTGGCTTGGCAAGGGTAACGCCCAAACCGAAACGATTACGGCCAGCACGCCCTGGCAAAATTTTTTTAAGAGGATCATGACGTTGGCATCCACGGGAGAAGGAACCATCGTTAGCCTTCGGCGGTTGCTCAATAGGAATCGCAGCCAGCGAAGTGCCGCGGAGGGCGCGGCGGTGCGCTGGACGATTTTGCAGGGAGCCGCCCGTTTTAGCGGCGGCCGAAGAATAATCCCGATGCCGTTTGCCCCGAGAAATTGCCGTCGCCGCGAACGCCCCCAAGGGTGCGCGGGGCTTTGAAGGTATTAAAATAGAACCACCCATTTTTTCTGGACTCGTGGTGGAAGGCCGATGCCATCGTGAACTATCGCCTGCGCCCGGCCGGCAGTCGGTACGCCTACGACTTCTCGCTGAAGGTGAACAATATCTTTGATAACCAGAACATCTACTATGTAGGCCAATGGTATCGATTCACCGTCGATCCAGGCCGCGATTGGCAAGCCGTCGTCGGCGTGCGGTTCTGAGCTCGGTATTTTTATCTGATTATAAAAACGCTCATCGCCCGTCGCGGTTTTCACCTCGTAACCTGCGCCGGGCTTTTTCACCCCGCACTTTGAAACCTCGGACTTTTTCCTCGCTAAGATCGGTGGTATCGCGCGCGATCGGTTCCTCGGCATCAATCAGCAAAAAATCGATTTCCCATCTGTTCTGCGCGGGTGCCGCCGTCTCCTCGACCACTCGCCTTCGGATCATTTTTTCATGATGAACGTCTCGCTGAATCACGCTGATTTCCTCCAGTTGCAGCGCTGGAACACCCCGACCATTTATAATGGTTGGGAACAGTTCACGCGCCACTCGCCTGCACAGGCGGGGTTTAACCTGGAGGAGACGCGCGACTTCATGCCGCACATGGGGCCCATGGTGGGGCGGGCGGTGACGGTGGTTTGTGAACCGAGCAACTCCGCCCACCCCAAAAAAAATGCTCACGCGTGGAGCGAGTATCGTCGCTACGTCGCGAGTGTGCCCGGTCCTAAAATTGTGATCGTGCAGGATCTCGACAAGCCGCGCGTGATCGGGGCCTTCTGGGGCGAGGTCAACAGCAACATCCACCGCGCCCTCGGCTGCGTGGGTACGATCATTGATGGCGGCATCCGCGACCTCGACGAGATGAATCACGCAGGGTTCAAGGCTCTCGCCCGGCGTTTGTGCGTGGGCCATGCCTTCAGCTGTCCCGTGCGTTGGGGTGGCGAGGTGGAGGTCTTCGGTCGCTGTGTTCAGCCCGGGCAGCTGATCCATGCCGACAAGCACGGATTTCTCGCTGTGCCACCCGAAGATGAGGAGCGTTTACTCGAGGCCGCGCGCTTCATGGACGCCAACGAATGCCAGACGCTTATTCCCGCAGCTCGCGATGTCTCCGGAAAATCCTCCGAGGAAATTCGCGCGGCGATTGATGAAGCCGCCCTCCGTTTCGGCGCCGCCGCTCGCGAGAAATTTGGACGTAAGGGCGAATGGTGACTCCCGATTTTACAGTTATTTCCCTCATCATGAAAATTCCCCGTCTCCTCCCGTTTCCTGCACTCGCACTCGCACTCGCCGCCGCGGCCACCTCGATACCTGCTCGCGCCGCCAACCATACCGGCGACGTCACGGATGTCAGGGTAGTCCGCCACATGGAAAAGCATCCGGGATCTTCCGAGCTTTGGGAACCGTATCTCGCACAGTGGAAGGGTCCGCACCTCGTGGCTGCCTTCGGAGTAAAAATTCCCGGCAAGACCGATATGGGCGACATTCTGGCGAGCGTCTCCACCAACGACGGCGACACGTGGGGAGACCCCGTGGTCATTTTTGATCACCACCAGCGGCAAGGCACGATCCAGTTCGCCTACGCCAACGCGATTCTCTTCAAACCGCCCGGTCAGGATGTGCTCTGGGCTTTTGCGATGCGTTGCCCGATGAATTATCGCCACAGCGAAGACTCGCAGCTAGTCGGAGCCTATAGCGCTGATGGCGGCCGCTCGTGGATCCCCGTGGAGCTTTCCATGGGCTACACCGGACCGCTGATCTGCGTCGCCGGCCCGTATGCATTTACGGAGAAGGGCCAGACCCGCTACCTGTTTCCAATGCATCGCAATACCCGCCGCAACGATCCCCTTGGCTCACGTGATCATTTTATCCTCAGCAGCACGAGCCTGATGGAGTGGAACCTGGCCTCTTTCATTCCGCAGCCGGTCAGCGGCCCAAAAATTTTTCTGCACGAGGGTAACATCGCCCTAGGTGACGCTCCCGGCGAAATCAAGATGGTCATGCGCACCGCCGATTATGAGAATGAAAGTAAGATGACGGATCCGCCGCGCGCGTTTTCCACGGTGAGTAAAGACGGGGGCCGCACGTGGAGCGCCGCGCAGCAGGAACCTGAACTTTGGAACGCCAAATCGAAGGCTTTTTTCGGTCGCACGACCGGCGGTACGCACCTCTACGTTTACAACGACGGCCCAGCGGCGCCCGCGCCCACCGGCCGGATGGCGCTGCGGTACAAAACCAAATCCGCTGGCGCCGGCTGGGGCGTGGAAAAGACGTTTTACGACGGGGGTATCAAGAATTCCTATCCGACCTTGATCGAAGTGGCGCCCGGTGATTTCCGCGCCGTGTGGGACAGTGGCACGAAGGATCGCTCGCGGACGCATATCCAGTTTGGGAAATTTCGTGTGACCGATGGGCGCTGAGGGCGTTGGGGCTCGCCTGCGCCACGGGGGTTTCCCCATCGGCTCCTTTCGTCAGGGGGTCGGTGTGTGCGCCGGGCTGGTGGCTATTTTGATTCCTGCCATGGTCCCAGCCGCGGAGACGCCGGGCACGTACCGCGTCGAAGTTTCCACCGTCGTGACGGGCCACGGCCGGCAACTCTACACGCAATCGCGGGCGGCTTTAATTCCGGGTAATCCAACGCGCATCCTGGTGACGACGCAGGAGACCGACCCGACGGGTGCGCACGGATACAAGGATATGTTTGCACTGGAGACGCGGGACTGGGGGCGCACGTGGTCCGCGCCGCAGCGGCTTGATAGTTTGCGCCGCACGCGGATGCCCGCCGGTCACGATTTTGTGATCGGCGATGTTTGCCCGCAATGGCACGCGGCGACCGGGCGTGTCCTCGCCACAGGCAAAACGTTTGGCTTCCGCGGCGGCACCCAGGAGGACCGCGGACTTGAACGGGTCTCGTATGCCGTCTTCGATCCGGTGACTGCGGCGTGGAGCGACTTGCGCTTGTTGGACTTGCCCGCGCGGGACCATGCGGAACGGCCCATTCTCGAGCCGAACTCCGGTTGCCACCAGCGGGTCGATTTGCCGAACGGCGAAATCCTTTTGCCGATTCGTTATCGGAAGGATCCGGCCCTCCGCGATTACACGACTATCGTCGCCCGTTGCCGCTTCGACGGGGAAAAGCTCACTTACGTCGAACATGGTTCCGAATTTTCCATTCCACGGGAGCGTGGCCTCTACGAGCCGTCACTCACGGCATTTGGCGGTAAGTATTATCTCACGATGCGCGCCGATCACTCGGCCTTTGTCGCGCGCAGCGCCGATGGTCTATTCTTCGATCCGTTCGTCGAGTGGACGTTTGATGATGGCAAGGTGCTCGGCAGCTATAACACCCAGCAGCACTGGCTCTCCCATAACGACACCCTTTACCTCGTCTACACCCGGCGCGGCGCCAACAACGACCACGTCATGCGGCACCGTGCGCCGCTGTTTATCGCCGAGGTCGACCCGGTGCGACGGTGTGTCCGCCGCGCCACCGAGCGGATTCTGATCCCCGAGAGCAACGCCGATCTCGGCGCCGGCTTCGGGGTGGTCGCCGTGAGCCCGAGCGAGACGTGGGTCATCACGTCCGAAATTCCCACGAAAGGTAGCCGCGACT
Source organism: Opitutus sp. GAS368 (assembly GCA_945903465.1). GTDB lineage: Bacteria > Verrucomicrobiota > Verrucomicrobiia > Opitutales > Opitutaceae > ER46. The sequence continues at coordinate 27,060 of CAMDOF010000053.1, read as the reverse complement.
ACAACCGCGTGTTGATGGCGCGGCTGATCTGGTCGACGCCGAACCGGTTGTTTTCGGCCTCACTCAAATAATAAGGCCGCCGCTGGCATGGGCTCTCGCGGGGCCCAACACGGCGGAATTCGACAATCCGCATGAAACCCTGCGCAGCGGCGCGGTCTGCCCTTCGCAGTGCGAATCGATGCCAAGGCGAACTCGCGATCGGCTTGTTCTCACCCGCCGGATCAACGCATCGAAGGAGTCGAAGGGGCGATCCGGATTCTTCAGCCGTTCCTTGTCCAGCACCTCGCCACGGATAGCAGAATCCCTCAGCCCGCCCGCGGCCCAAGGGGAGAACTGGGTTGCCCGCACCGAGTTCACGCGCAAATCGCCGCCGATATAATTTTTGGGCCGAGGTTGTCGCCTGGAGCTCTGAGCCGCTCGGATATCGGTATTTTCTGGTTTAGGGGTTTAATGAGGAGGGCTAAGGTGAGCGCGGCGAGGGAAAGAGCGAGCTGAGGGGCCGCGCGCTGACCGTCGACGGCTCAGAGCTTGGGAACAAGCTTCGATGGTGGAGCGCGCAGGGATTGAATCTAGCAAACTGGACTTTTTGATGAGACGATTTTGCCGGGTAGCGTGACGGGTGGAGTTGGGACTAAGCGCTGGCGAAATGCGGAAATTTAAGAACGGGTCGGCGGCGTCCCTGGAGACGCTCATGCTTGGTCACGGAAAGTCAGCGATCGAAACTCGGCTTTCGGTGATGGACCGCGTACTTTCCTCGCGTCCTTTGGCTTGATCATGGCGGAGCGCTGATGGGCAGAGGCGGACATCCGGCTGGCGAGGTCTCAAGCGGCCCGCGTTCTATGCAGATAAGCCTTGGGTTTTTCGACGGGAGGGGGGCGTTAGGTTGCGGCGAGTTTGCGGGTTGGCTGGGCTGCGAAAAAAAGCCGCAACTCGCGCAGACCTCTGCGCTGGTGAGCGGACGTTCCTTCGTCGGTTCGCGACTGTGACTTGGTCGGTGGGCTTGGGCTCGCTCGACGCGAGGCGCTTTAAAGAAATTATCGATGGTCATGGGTGCAGGGTGCGTAGACCACGAGGTGCCCGCGTCTGGGTATGTTCAGCGGCGGCGCCGAGGTCCCGACAGGGGCGGGGGAGTGTTTTCAGTGGGTGGTGGTCTTGGCGTTTGACGGCGGCGGAGCGTTTTGGGAGAGACCACTACGTGCCGTTACGACTTCAGCGCCTTTCCCTGATTGATCAATTGGTCGCGGTGTTGCGGGCCGCCATCGAGGCAGGCCAGTGGCCGGAGAGTCTCCCGTCGGAACGGCAACTCTGTGCGGAATTGCGGGTAGGGCGAAACTCACTCCGGACGGCCCTGCGCCTGCTTGCGCAAGAAAATCTCGTTAAAATTATTCCGGGTGAAGGCACCCGCAATCTGCGCTCGCCCCGTGTTTCTCAGGGGAAGGCGGTGGCGGCGTTCAGCGTGCTTTCCCCGTTCCCTCTGGAGCAGCTTCGCCCCCAGCAAGTATTATGGATCGACGAGTTGCGGGATATTTTGTCCGCGGAAGGTCGCGCGCTGCGGGTGGTGCATGGTCCGCAGTATTTTCGCCGCAACCCGGCGGGGGCTTTGCGTCGATTGGTCGCGCAGGAGCGTTGCGACTGCTGGATTCTGGTAAAATCAACCCAGGCGATGCAGGCTTGGTTCAAGCGCGCCGGGGGCGTCTGCGTGATTGCCGGATCTTGCCATCCCGGAATGGATCTTCCTTTTGTCGACTTGGATTATCGGGCGATGTGTCGCCACGCAGTCGGGGTGCTGGTGCGCAGCGGTCACCGCGATATCGCTTACCTCACGGGTGAACCGGAAGCGGCGGGTGACTTTCAGAGCGAGAGGGGGTTTCTTGAAGGCGTGCAAAGCTTCCGTTCTCAGGGCGCGCAAGGCGTCGTGGTGCGGCATGCGGGGCACAAAAAGAGCATCGTTGAGCGCGTTCGCTTTTTGCTCGGGGCGCCGCGTTCGACGACCGCGCTGATCATTAATCAGTCCTATCATTACCTCACGGTTACGAGTGCGCTCGCTCGCCTGGGGTTGCAGACGCCGGAAGATATCTCGCTGATCTGCCGCGACGACGATCGTTTTCTGGCCTATCTCGAGCCCCCGCCGGCCCGCTTCGTGGAGGATCCGCGCGACTTCGCCCGCAAGCTGGCGCGCATCACGATAACCCAAATGCAGGATCGGCCGCGGTCGTCGGCGCAGTGCATGATCTTACCCGCGTTTATCCGCGGCGCGTCGATCGCGCCGCCGCCGCCGTTGACGGGGGCCGATCGCGACCGGCCCTCGCGTTGACGGCGCGTGCGCGGAGGCCGGGGCGCGGCGTGGGCGGGCCCCGCGGAGGTCTGTTGGCCGATCTGAGCACCTGGTGCGAACGATGGTCGTGCGCAGCTCTGAAAGGTTTTAATTTAGAACCGGAAGAAATTAATTGTGCGTGCGGCAGATGCGCTTGATTGTCGTCCCCCAGCGAGGGCGGGAATGCTCGGCCCGCCCCGTTGTCGGAGTCCTCTGTAACGCTCGCTATTTTGCCCAGTATGAAAATTGCCCATGGTTTAACTTCCTTTTTTTCTCTCGTGCTGGTGGCTGCGTTGTTTCCCCACAATGCGCTCCGCGCTCAAGCCGCCGTGGGTGTGATTGAGGGACGCGTCTTCAATGCGGCGACGGGGAGTGCGCTCGTCAATGCCCGCGTCGCGCTCGAGGGCGCGGCGTCTGGCCGTGACGTCATCACGGATGAGTCGGGTGCGTTTCGGATTGTGGGCGTGTCGGCTGGCGCGGTTGCCATCAACGTCTCCTACCTTGGAATGAGCTCGCAACGCGCCGCTGTAAATGTGCCGGCGGGGATCACCGTGCGTCGCGACTTCGACTTGGAGCTAGTGCGCATGGCTCGTCCAGCCACGGCGGATCAGGCGGTCAAACTCGATGCGTTCACGGTCATCGCGGATCGGGAGATGAGCGCGCAGGCGATCTCGATGAACGAGCAGCGCAACGCGCCCAACCTCAAAAGCGTCGTCGCCATTGATGAGTTCGGCGACCGCGGCAGCGAAAATATCGGCGAGTTCCTGCTTTTTCTTCCCGGCGTCTCGATTGCGACCTCGGGCTCCGAACCGACCACCGTTTCGTTGCGTGGCTTTCCGGGGAACAACTCGGGTCTCACGCTCGATGGTGGCGAGGTAGCCACGTCCTTCGGCGGCAACAGTCGCTCGCTCGATCTGCGCGAGATGCCGATGAACAACGTCTCGCGCGTCGAAGTGACCAAGGTTCCCACCCCCGACATGCCCGCGGCGGGGCTCGGTGGCTCGATCAATCTAATCTCGCGCAGCGGCTTCGAGTCCAAGTCACGAAAATTCAACACCAACGTCTACACTCAGTTCCACAATCACAACGGCCTCACCTTCGACGGCGGGCCCCGCAACCACAATTCCGCAAACTCGCCGCGGTTCATCCAGCCGTCCTTCGACTTCAGCTTCCTCCAACCGGTCAATCGCAACTTCGCCATCACGGTGGGCGCTTCGCGGACATGGCGCTTCAAGCCGATGGAGACCGGTACCAAGGAGACCGACGAGTCCCCCACGTGGGATTTGGTCCGGCTCGTACAAACGACGAGCCAGTGGAACAGTCTCGCGCAGACTTTCAAGACGCTCCAAGGCTCCGTCGGGCTCGATTGGCGCATCAGCCCGACGGACTCGCTTTCAGCTAATGTGAGTTACCGTGATTACGGCCTTTATATCACTCGGAGCGTGCTGGGATTTGGGTATGGGGCCGGCGCGACGGGTGGCGCGACGTTTACGCAAGGTGCGGCGACGGCGGTCGGTACCGTCACGATGAACGGCAGTGGCGAGAACGTCGACATCACCACCCAAACGAGACACTCCACTCTGAAATACCGCCACCGCGGCGACGTTTGGCGCTGGGATGTCAACGGGGCGGTTTCCGGCTCCGCTTCCGATCGTCTTGATGTCGACTCCGGGTTTTTCAATCTCGCGCCCGCTACGCTCACCGGCGTCGTGCTGCGCGGCGATGACATCCCGGCCGAGGGCGGCACGATCCCCACGCGCTACAGCGCCACGCGCGCGGGTGCGGCCGTGGATGTCTATGATGGCGGTAATTATACGCTCGGTAATCCGACCACCAACCAGCCCGATTGGAACACCTATAAAAGTAATCTCCGAGTTGACCTGGCGCGCGATTTCTTTGGATCGATTCCGCTGACGCTCAAAGTCGGCACGGCGGTCGATACCTACACCACAGACCAGCGCCGGTCTGCGAAGACGTGGACTTTCCGCCCGAACGGCTCGACCCTCGCTGCCGACCGCCTCGCCAGCCGTTTCGACGTTTTCGACGAGGCGTTCAACCCGGATTCACCGACTGTTTTCGGCAAAAAAGTCCGTTGGATCAGCGGTCAAAAAATGTTCGATCTCTCCAAGGCGAATCCCTCGTGGTTCGTCCTCGACGAAGCCCAGATTCACCAGGACTTCGTCAACAACTCGCGGAGGCTGCGGGAAACAATTTCGGCCGGCTATTTCCGCGCCGACGCGCGTCTTTTCAAGAACCGGCTTTGGGTCGTGGCGGGCGTCCGCTATGAACGCACCGATGACAAAGGCGCCGGCCCGCTCAACGACATCAACGCCCAATACCAACGGAGCGCGAATGGCACGCTCGTCGACGGTAATCCCAACCTGGCCGGTATCCAACGCGTGGCGCTCTCCGCCGATCCGCTGGTGCTCCGCAAGCTCCGTTATGTGGAGCGCGGCGCCACGGCCGATCGCAGTTACGATGGTTATTATCCGAGCGTAAATGCGTCGTTCAACCTCACTGAAAATATCATCATCCGCGCCGCCTACGCGCAGACCCTCGGCCGCCCGAACATTAACAACGTCATCCCGAGCACGACCATCTCCGATCCCGATGTCGCCAATCCGACCATCACCGTTAACAACGCGGGCTTGAAACCGTGGAGCGCGCGAAGCTATGACGTTTCGCTCGAGAGTTACCAGTTCAAGGACGGGTTCGGCTCGATCGGTGTGTTCCGCAAGAGCGTGAAGGATTTCTTTGGTAGTTTGAGCACCGCCGCCACGCCCGCGCTCCTGGAGCAGTATGGCCTCGAGAGCGATCCCTCGCTCCTTACTTACCAAATCTCCACGCGCACCAACGCCGGCGACGCGCAGATCGATGGCTTCGAAATGTCATACCGACAATCGTTGACGTTTCTCCCCTCGTGGGCGCGTGGCCTGCAGGTGTTTGTCAACTTCACCAAGCTCAACCTCGGTGGCAGCAACACGGCCGATTTCTCCGGCTACAATCCGCAGTCACTCGGCGGCGGCATCAATTTCGTCCGTGGCCGTCTCGCGCTCAAATCCACGATCAGTTACCTCGGCGACACCCGCACCGGAGCCGTCGCCGCGAGCGCCACGGTTCCCGTCGGCACCTATAATTACCAAGCCAAGCGCACCCGCATCGGGGTCAATGTCGCCTACAGCCTGACCCGCCGTTACTCGCTTTATGCTTCCGTCGTGGATTGGGGCGGCTTCGTGCAGGATCTCCAGCGCTATGCTCCCGGTACCCCGGATTACGCCAAGCCCACGCGCTGGCAGGAACTCGGCTTCTACACCAATATCGGCCTGCGCGGTTCCTTCTAGTCGACTTTTTATGCGGCTCATTTTCCTCCGCTCCGCGCAGTGCACGCTCCGGCCGGGACCGCTGCTCACCCACGATCTCGGCGCGGATCACCAACGCGAAATTTCTCACATTGTTTCGCTCGACGCCACTCACGCCCGCGGCCTCCCTGACAACGGTAAAAAGAGCTCGACGATCGAATTGCGTTCCCGCGGATGCCACTTCAGCCCGGCAGCCTGTCGGACTTAGAAAAAAAGGCCTCTGGAATCGATTATTTGCGACTTTGAGTTAACAAAAATTCGAATACAGAGCCACAAACGCCTTCACGCGGCAAAGTCCGACAGACTCCTAGCGACTTCGATTCATTTTCTTCCATGCAAAACCGATTCCGCGGCCTTGTGGCCGCTCCTTTCACGCCCTGCAACGCCGACCGTTCGATTAATCTCGACGTCATCCCGACCTACGCGCGGTTCCTCCGGGAGAATGGTGTGAGCGCCGCGTTTGTCTGCGGCACGACCGGCGAAGGCCTCTCGCTCACCATCGATGAGCGCTTGGCCATCGCCGAGAAATGGGTAAAGTCCGCCGACAAGCTTCTGCCGGTGATTGTCCACGTAGGCCACACCTGCCTGGAGGACGCCCGCCAGCTTACCGCGCATGCCGCGAAGATCGGCGCGGCGGCAGTCTCCGCGTTGGCCCCCATGTTTTTCAAACCCCGCACCACGGATGAATTGGTCGACTGGTGCGAGGCCGTCGCCTCAGCCGCGCCTTCTTTGCCGTTCTATTACTACAACATTCCCTCGATGACCGGGGTGACTTTGCCGGTCGCGGAATTTCTCGCGAAGGCCGCGGAGCGAATCCCGACCCTCGTCGGGGTGAAATATACCTACGAAGATTTCCCCGACTACCGAGCCTGCTCGCAAGCGAGCGACGGGCGTTTTGATATTCTTTTTGGCCGCGACGAACTCCTCCTGGAAGGATGGCAAGCCGGCGCACTCGGGGCAGTCGGTAGCACCTATAACTATGCTGCGCCGATTTATCGCCGCCTGCTAGCGGCTCATCTCGCCGGCGATGCCGCGACCGCGCGCGCGTTGCAAGATACCGCCATCAAGATGATCGCGATTTGCAACGGTCTGGGTGTCACCCACCTCGCGGCTTCGAAGGCGTTGATGGCGATGCTCGGCGTGGATTGCGGGCCCGTGCGCCTACCGCTCGTATCGCCCAACGCGGCGCAGTTGGCGACGCTGCGCGCGCAGCTCAGCGCGATCGGCTTTTTCGACTTTGCCTGCCGACCGGTCGCCTGAACCGGACCGTGCGGGCGCGGGTGAATGCGCCGCGCCTGCGCTCTGCTGAGCCCAGCGCAGAGATTTTGCAGGCAAGGTCCCGGCGCCTAGCCGGCAGACGGCCCCGCGCGAACCATCCGTTCACACTTCGCACTATCGGCGTCCCGTTTCGGTCTTCTCCGCCCACTCCCCTCGCGGAGTCGGCGGAGGATGCAACCAATGGTTCCTTCGTTCGCGACTTTGGTTTTCATCGTGCCGGGTACCTTGCCCGCAGGTTGCAGCCCAAATTTCAGCAGTGCTGGTTGAAAATATCTGGGTTTCGGGCGCGGGCCGAGGTGCTGGGCGTTGAGGTAAAGGACCGCCGGGCTTCGGCCTTTCGCTACCTGGAGGTCGCGGGGTTTCAGGCGAGCCCACGGGGCCGTCGATTTTTCGTACGGATAACTACGGCCCGAGTTGGCGGCGCAACTCGTGAACCTTGGCGACGACCCGATCCTCGGCGGTGGCCGTAAACGCGCCGGGGTGGTTTAAGATGCGCGTATTGGCGCTGAGGCCCTCGTAGCCTCCCTCGGCGATGACGCGCCGGCTGCCCAGATAGCCGAAGACATCGTTCGAATAGCCCGCGACCCAAATCGCCGCGGCGCCGGCTAATTCGCTTTTTAGACGGAGCGAGTAGTCGACGACAACTTCGCCGCCGAGTGCGACGAGGGTAAGATCGGCCCCGAATTGGATGACTTGAACCGGGCAGGCGAGTGGGGGAACGCGCTGACCGTCAGCGAGGGTTTTCTCCAACGCGCGTGCCCGCGCAAGGACCGGGGCGGTGAAGGCGGGACCGCGAAATTTTGCGAGTTCGGTTGCGGGGAGGAGATCGTAGTCGAGGAGCGCAGGCGCGAGGGCGGTACGCAAGGGACCACGCACGCCGCGTGGGCTTGCGGCGAGGGCGGTATGGACGGCGTTGGCCAAGGCCCGACCGTGTTGCTGCGCGGCGATCTCGACGGCTTGGCCCGGGACCATCTTGCCGCGCGGGTACGGGTTTTGATCACCCCCGCCGCCGAGGAGAAAAAGCGCGGTTGTTCCAGGGTAACTGGTTTCCAAATACCGTTGGGCGTAGCCCGCGTAATCGCCGCTCACTTGGTCGCCGCTGAGAGTGGTGTTGTGGCAGGCATAGCCAAAGAGTAACGCGCGGATCTTGCCCCCGGTATCCGTTATTTTGAGCACGGGCACGGCGTGGTCGACCGGACCTGCCGGATACGGATTATTTGAAAAAGTTCCGTTGGATTCTGGGCGGCGCCGATTCATGGCAAAGCCCGCGCGGGCTTCGCTAAAATCAAGACGGGCGGGCCACGGCGCGCTGAGACTTTCGCCGATCACGTTGAGTACCGCTTCGCGTAGGAAGACTGCAAATGCCGCCACTGCCGCGACGTCCGCCGGCTTAGCCATACGGCTGAAGACCGTTTCCAGCTCCAGCCGATCGGGCTCCACTTCCGGCCCACTGTGCGTGTGCGAGGCGTTCAGCAGAATCTCGCTGGGCTTGAGCCCGAACTTTTGCGCGGCAGTCCGTTCAATGTACTCCCGCAATACCAGCGGGACGCGGATCAAATCTAGCGTCACGATCACCACGCGCCCGCCTCGGCCATCACTGAGCGCGAGAGACTTTGCAAAAATATCCGTATCGACGCCACTCGAAGGAGCCGCGCGCCCCGCGTAGCCCGCCAGCCAGATCGGGCCCGCTGGGGTTAGCTTCCGTGTCGCCACCCCGACCTGCCATGTTCCTTCGGCATTTGGGGTTGGCGCACCGAAGCTCCTTCCGCCCCATCCGAGTACGCTGAGAAAAAGGAGGGCGAGCCACCACCTCGCCCTGATCCCGTGGGCAGCGGCGGGCCTCGTCGACGGGAGCGTCTTCACGGCTGCGCGGTCGTGAGCAATCGCCGGGCTTCTCCAGCGTCAATCTCGCGGAGCCACACGTTACGCCAACGGATTTCGCCGCCATGGGTTTGCAATTGGATCGGGCCGCGTTCCGGAATAGGCCGCTGCTCCGCGGCCGGAAGTTTCGCGTCGTAATAATTTTCGAGCACCGCGTGATCGACCACGCGCTGCGCGTTGAGCCAAACGCTGACGCGGGTGCCGACCATCACGACGCGTACGTGATTCCATTCGCCGAACGGTTTATCCGCGACGACGAGAGGATCTCGGCCAGGTGCGCCCGGCGAGTTGTTGAACAAGCCGCCTGAGCCCAGTCGGGGGCGGCGGTGCGGATTCTTCGCTTGGTCGGGTTGATTAATATCCCAAATTTGGACTTGGGGTACTCCGCGCAAATAGATGCCGGAGTCCGCCCCTGCCACGGTCCGGTAGTCGAGTTGGAGTTCGAAGTCGCCGTAGTCTTTGATGGTGGTTGCATAGGAGCCGAAACCATCGTTCACGAGCTCATTGCGCTCCACGCGCCAGTGCGGCAGTCCGGTTTTCGCGCTCACCGCTGTCATCGTCACGGTCCACTTAGCGATTTGAGCCGCTCGTTCGACCGTGGGCATCGCCAGAAGTTTGCGATGATCGAAGGTCGTGCCGCCCCGCCAGCCGCTGAGGTCGCGCTCGTTAAAAAGCGCGGCGAATCCAGCAGGTGGCGTGGCGCCGTGGAGGACGGCGGCAGCGCTGAGAAACCCGAGCAGACGTAATTTGATGTTCATACAACTTTTTTAGAGGGAAATAAATTTAGTCGCGATCGAGCGGGGCACTCTAGATTCCGAGGGAGGTAGGTTTCGAGCGGGCGACGAGCAGCTACCAGAGTGACTCGGCACGGTCAACGCGAGCCTCGCTTTTAAGAAACCCGCGTCTCTCCGCCGGGCGGGCGGAGCAGGCGTTCGTCGGAACGCGCTGCCGTTAAAGCCGCGAAAGCCCGTTGGGGTCGCCGTCGGCCCACGGCGACTCGACCTGGTTTGAGCCCGAAAATAATCAGGCTCGGTTTTCGGCACTTCCCTATTTTTGAGGATAACGCTCGGAATGGAGGTGCGAACGGTGGTGAGCCGTGGAGGCGCCCCCGTTGATCCTGCGTCCGATTTCAGCTCCGGCGGAACCGGGCTGATCAGCGTTGCGAAAAAGTCACGTAATATGAGCCATTTTTTCAGGAGTGGGGCCGGAAAATTTTTTGGTTTAGAAAAGTTCGCCGCGGTGCCGCCGGCGGGCACCGAACAGAGTTTACAACTTTAAGAAAGTGAGGTCTCTGGAGTTATTCTTCGGAAATTTCAGTCGATTAAAAACCAAATGTTCAGCCCTCAACGCCCCTCAGCGGCGAAGTCCGATCGCCTTCTCCGCGACCTAGGGCAGGGTGCGTTCGGGCTTTTTTTTGGCGGCGCGGTGGTCCCCTTGCGCATCGCCGCGAATCGCGGTTGACCGACTGCAAGGAGTGGGTCCGGTTTTTATCTGTTTCGACAGGGCGGCGTTCGTCCCGTGGGATCTGGAGATGAGCGCTTTGATTTTTTTTCGGCCGGGTCGATTTCTCGTTCTGCTGGGAATTTTTGCCGGGCTGGTGACGGTCGCGAGGGCGGCGGCCCCCGTGGTCGGCCAGCCGTTGCCCGGTTGGGAACGGGGAATGTTAGATATTCATAAAATCAATACTGGCACTGGCGACGCTGCCCTTCTGATTTTCCCCGATGGTACGACGCTACTTCTCGATGCGGGCGCGGTCGATCGCTCCAGCGAACGCGCGCCGCGCTACGACGCGCCCCAGCGCCCGGATACTTCGCTCCGCCCCGGCCAAACCATCAGCCGTTATATTCGCCGCGTGCATCCCGACGGTACCCGCGGGCAGCTTGATTACGCTCTCATCACGCACTTTCACGGTGATCATATGGGGACATTGTTGCCGACCGCCCCAGCCTCGCCGAGCGGCGCTTACATGCTCACGGGAATTACCGATGTCGGTGACGAGATTCCGATCCAGACGCTGCTTGATCGCGATTGGCCGGACTACAAATATCCCGCGCCCTCCGGGGGAGGCATGATGCTCAATTACCGCGCGTTTTTAAAATGGCAGGTGGCGCAGCGGGGGATGCGGGTGGCGCGGTTCGAAGCGGGGCGGTCAGATCAGATCATCCTGCGGCGGGCTCCTCGCGAATTCCTCCGGTTTGAGGTCCGCAACATCGCCGCGAATGGCTTCGTGTGGACCGGTTCCGGTCGTGAGGTGCGCAATCGGTTTCCGGTCGGGGTGCTGCCGGTGGAGAACAACTGCAGCTGTGCGTTTCGCCTCGCCTATGGTGACTTCACTTATTTCAACGGTGGCGATATGGCGGGCGTCCTCCCTCCGAATGCGCCCGCGTGGGCCGAGATGGAGTCCGCGGTGGCTTGGGTAACGGGCCCGGTGGACGTTCACGCGGTCAATCACCATGGTACGCAGGATGGCGCGAATCCCTTTTTTCTCAGTATTCTCCAGCCGCGGATTCATATCCTCTCGACCTATGCGGCCAGCCAGCCTGCTCCCGAGGTGATGCGGCGCATGCTCTCCGAGAGAATCTATCCCGGACCGCGCGAGGTTTTTATGACCAACTCGTTCTGGCCGGGCCGGCGGGAGCATATGGTTACTTTGTATGGAGAAACGGATACGGCGTGGGTCTTGGCAAAAATGGCTCAAAGCGCGGCGACCCAGGGCCACGTGCTGGTGCGCGTCGCGCCGGGCGGAGACAGCTACCACGTCATCGTGATCGATGATGCCAGCGAGTCCGGACGCGTGCTCTCGATCCACGGTCCGGTGAAGTCCCGCGGAGCCGCCGAGTCGCCAGCTCCGAGGGAGTGAATCGGCCGCCGGCGCGGTCGCTCAAAATAGCGGCGGATACCGTCATGGAAACGGCCCCGCGAAAAAGGGCGGAGAGGATCGGGCCCAGCGCCCACTCGGTAAACGTCGCTCCACCGGGCGACCGACCTCCGCTACTTGCCTAAGCAGAACAGCTTCGTCCCCGTGCGAACGTAGAGATTACCCTGGGAAATCGCCACGCTCGAGCGGTGGCGCGTATCGTCGAGATCGTCTTTCATTCGGGTGGTGTGCAGCGGTTTGAACTCGGTCCCGCCGGCTTGGATCACGGAAACGTCGGCATCGAAATTCATCACGTAGATTTTCCCATCGGCCGCCGTCGGTGAAGCCTGAAAAACCGACTTACCGCCGAGGTCGCCGCTCCAGACGACGTGACCGGTGGTCGGTTCAACGCAGTACAGGCGTCGCTTGTTTCCGTTGATAATATAAAATTTACCTTCGTAAAAAAGCGGCGTCGAGACATCCGACGTCAGATCCCGCTCCTGCGGTGAAGGCGCGGCGTCGGTCGCGGCCTCGGTCATTTGGACATGGCTTTGCCAAGCGAGCTGCTTGGTGGGAATAGCGCCGCGCCCGCCAGTTTTTATTGCGTAGACGGGGGCATTTTTTGGCCCGCACGCGAGGATGACCCCCGCGCCAACGGTTGGTGAAGGTACGAGGCGCCAATGACCGATCTTGGTCGGGTTCCAGGTGCCCCAGCGCCAGAGTTCGCGACCCGTGGCCGGTTCATGGCCGGTGATGCAATCACCCCCGACGACAATCAACTCCGCACGCCCGTTTTGCGTGAAGGGTAACGGTGTGCTAAAGGCTTCGCGAGACTCGGCGACGGCGTCGCTGGCCCGGAGCGTGCGCCAGAGGTCTTTCCCAGTGGCTGGATCGATGGCGAGAAGGAAGGACTCGTTGCCGGTGGGTTTGCCGCGGTCGCGCACGGCGACATCGCGTTGGAGCACTTGGAGAAAGAGTCGACCCTCGTGGAGGAGCGGGCTGGAGGAGAAGGTCCATTGAAAAGCAAAGGGCCCGATGTTGCGCTCCCAGAGCTTTTTCCCAGAGACGGTGAAAGCGACGAGGTCCCCCGTTCCGAAGAAGAATACGGCGATTTTGCCGTCGGTCACGGGCGAGGGGGAGCAGGAGTTGCTGTACTGGCCGTCTGAGGTGTACTCGCTGATTTCCTCCCGCCAGAGCGTTTTGCCTGTCGGCCGATCGAGGCAGATCGCTGCTTGTTTTTTACTCTGGGGATCGGCGGCGGTTAAAAAAATCCGATCTCCCCAAATCACGGGCGTCGCGGCGGAGGCTCCGGGGAGAGCGACCGCCCATTTCACGCCTTCGGTTTTGCTGAAGGTGGCCGGCAAGCCGATTTCGGGACTGGAGCCGTTATGCGACGGCCCGCGCCAGTTGGACCAGTTTTCCGCGCGGAGGGCAGCGGCGGCGAAAATCAAGGGGAGGGTGAGCAGGAGGCGAATCATGAGGCGGGAGGGTGGGGGAATCGGGAAGCTGAAGTTCATGTAAAATTAAAATGTTTATGGATGCTATGTCGAGATTCGGGCGCTGGCCTAGGCTTTCCCGACAAGGTGGGGCCACCGTGGGTGAAGATCGGAGCGCTTGGTCGCCGCGCGTGGTCCTTGGCGCCGCGGGCTGGTGCCTGCCGCGGTAAGGCGACGGTGGCGATCTGGCGGGTTGGGGCGCTGAGGGTGAGGATCGGCCGCGAGCGGATGATGGCGGGCTTGCTATCCATCGGCGACCGCGCGATTTTCGCCCAGCCGCACGCATACATGAGTTCACTTTCTACCCCACGTGATTTGGATCGGGCCAACGCCGGCCTGCTGCCCGTCCTCGGTCTTTTTACGACCACGATGTTGATCCTTGGCGGCGTTATTGGCTCGGGAATTTTTAGGAAACCGGGGTTGATGGCGGCGCAGGTCGGTTCGCCGGGAATCCTCCTGGGAGTCTGGGTGCTGGCGGGGCTGATTACATTGATGGGTGCGTTAACGAATGCGGAGACGGCGGCGATGATTCCGGCGACCGGCGGGCAGTTTCTTTTTTTTGAAAGGATGTACGGGCGTTTTTTTGCGTTCCTCTATGGCTGGGCGATTTTCGCGGTTATTCAGACTGGTTCAATTGCGGCAGTCGCGTATGTTTTTTCTGAATACTCAACGCAACTGATCGTCTTGCCCGCATTTTCTGAGCAGACGGCGCGAATCGCTTTTCATGTCCCGTTCATCGGCGAAATTACCCCGCTAAAGGATTTCGGGGTGAAGAGCCTCGCGGCCGCCTTGATTATTATCCTGACCTTCGTGAATTATTTCGGGGTGAAGTTTGGTGGTTTGGTGCAGAATGTGTTCACCGTCGCCAAAATTGTGGGGATGCTGCTGCTGGCGCTCGGGGCTTTTATGCTGCCGGCAGTGGACGGGGTCGCTCATCTCACGATGCCCAGCGCGACGATTCGGCCGGAAGGGCTGGCGTTGCTGGCGGCGATCGCGGCGGCGATGCAAGGGGCGTTTTGGGCCTACGATGGTTGGAATCGCATCACTTTTGTGGCGGGTGAGGTGAAAAATCCGCAGCGCAATTTGCCGCGGAGTCTTCTGATTGGAATGTCGGTGGCGATGGTGATCTATGTGACCATGAATCTCGCCTACGCTTGGGTTTTACCGGTGGACGCGATGGCGGGATCCAAGCTCGTGGCGGCGGATGTGGCGGAGAAGATCTTCGCGGGTGGTGGGCGCTGGATTGCCGCAGTCGTGATGATTTCCACTTTTGGCGCGGCGAACGCCATCATCCTCGCGAGTGCCCGCGTTTATTTTTCAATGGCCCGCCGGCAGGTTTTCCCGGCCGCGCTCGGGCGGGCGCATCCCCGTTTTCATACTCCCGCGGCGGCGCTCGTGGTCCAAGGGATCTGGAGCCTGGGCCTCCTCTTCAGCGGCACGTTTGATACGCTCACCGATACGCTGATTTTTGTAAGTTGGATTTTTTACGGAGCCAGTGCCTATGGCGTGATGGTGCTGCGGCGCAAGGAACCGAATACTCCGCGGCCGTACCGAGTGCCGGGGTACCCGTGGTTGCCTTGGAGCTTCGTGATCGCTTCAGCGATCTTTCTCCTGATGACGATTTACAACGACGTGAACGCGTATCGCGTGGCGACGGCCGCCGGCCAACCGGCGATCCTCAATTTTGCTTTTGGGCTCGCGCTGGTGCTGCTCGGAACGCCGATTTATTTTTTTTACCGCTCGCGCCGCGTGGAAGCGGCCGCCGCGGATCTTGCGCCGCGCTAAGACGTGCGGTGTTTGGCTGGCAACGGGTGGACTTGGGCTGGCCAGGTGCGGCCGGCACTTCCTGATGAGCGTCCTTTCGTCAATGCGGCTGAGCAGCGGTGCCACCGCCACCGATGACGTGAGCGCAACCGCGGCTTGCGCGTCGGATAAGTTGCGCCACTGTTTTCCATTCTCCTCATGAATCGTCTTTTCGTTTCCCTCGGCCTCGCGGCTATTTTTATCATGAACACTGTAATCTCGGCAAAAACAGAGTCACTCGTCCTTGGTGGCGGTTGCTTTTGGTGTACGGAGGCGGCCTTTGAATTGCTCCCGGGCGTGAAAGATGTGGTCAGCGGCTATGCGGGGGGGAAGGAACTGAATCCCACCTATGAGCAGATTTGCGCTCACACCACGAGCCATGCCGAGGTCATCAAGATCGATTTCGACCCAGCGGAGGTTTCGCTCGAAAAGCTGCTCGATTTTTTCTGGCACGTGCATAACCCGACTCAGGTCGGCGGCCAAGGTAACGATCAAGGGCCGCAGTACCGCTCGATTATCCTCTTCGCCAGTCCCGAACAGAAGATCGCGGCTGAAAAATCTAAAGCGGCGGCGAGCATGGTTTTTCGCGACCCGATCACGACTGAGATTGTCGCGTTGGAAAAATTTTGGCCCGCGGAAAAATATCATCAGGATTATTTTCGTTTAAACCCGGGAGCCGGTTACTGCGCCTACGTGATCGCGCCGAAAGTTAAGAAATTGAAGTCACAGATCGCGGACGAGAAGAAGTCTCTTTGAGAGGAAGGGTCGCGTCAGCCCACCGATCAAGCCGCTCGCCAGTCCCCGCGATTGATGGGCGCGGACTGCGTGACCTCGCCCTCATTTAAAGGGGTTCTGCAATCCACCGATGGTGAGGGCGGGCGGCGTTGTGCCCGCGCCGCACCAGCGGCCTTTTCGACGGTGCGGACTTACTTCGCCCCGTCCACCCAAGCTCACCTCCGACGGCAAACACCCCACTTCTTCCGCAGAAGAGCTCTCGGCATGGCGCACCATTAAACATTAAAACCCCGGTTTCCACTTCGGATTAAGTGTCACCTGTCTCGCCGGATCGAACCGGGCAGCAAACTTCCCCGGCGCACCCCCGCCATTTTGGGCCGCAACGTGCGCAACGCATCCTCGATCCGCAACGGACGTTGGCTGGCGCTGGCCGGATTCAACATCAAGCTCAGAATTCCTCTCCGCCGGCGCGGCCTTCGAAATAGTGACCTCCGCGCATCCAGGCGATCATTCCTGTGCAATAATGCTCGAACGTCGCCGATTTTTTTTGAGGACCTCGCCCCGCCCGAATGGCAAACCGAGTTTGTGATGCAGAGCGATGAGAACCCTCGAAGCGACCTTCCCTCGGAAAATTAAGTATTTTTCGCGCTTTATCATGGGTCCGCGATGAGGCCGATAAATAGACAGACCCCAGTGCCGCAGTGTTGGATGGCGAACAGAAACGGCCGGTCGACGCGCACTGGGATCGCTGGCGGAGGAATTATAGCCGAAGTCGTGGTAAATAGAACGATCGCGGTCGCCGCCGCCGCCTCCGTGCCTTCCTCGTCGAGCGCGACGAAGGTCTGATGGTAGACATCTGAAACATAGAGATAGTCGTCGGGCAGTCGCGGTGCGATGGGATCGAAATTCGCGCTTCCCCTCGGATCATTGAATGCGCTTTTCACCCCGAGTGCCCGCAACGCCGGACCGAGCTTTAAAGTCTTCCCCGGCACCGTAAATTTCGGCAGTTCGAGGGCGACGTTTTGATTACTCGTTTGCCCAAGATTTGCCCATCGCGCAAAGTGCGTCGGTGTCAGCCGAGCCGCCACCGCGTCCGCGCTTTGGTTTTGATCTGGCAGTATGATCACGAACTGCAGCCCAGCTCCAAGATAATCGAGCGTGACGATCGTCATCCCATCCTCGGCGGCATAGCCGACCCTGCCGGTGCGATTCATCGTCGGTATCTCGCGACTGCTGAACGACGTCGGGTGGAACGTCCGCGGCACCGTCTGGCTCTTGGTGAAGGGTACGTCCCAAGGGGCTTTCAGGTAGAGTGCATTCACGAGCACCAAGCGCGTCAAATCGGTCACACCACCCATGGGAATGAGGTCTTTGATTTTCTGCCGTGTCTGCTCTTCGACCCAGGCGTTGATGGCGAACCTCGAGGGTTCGGGATTCGCGATGAAATCCAGCAGTTGGATGGGTGCCGCGAAGCCGTCGCGCATCAACGCGAGAAACGGATCGCGAAACGGGTAGCCCTGCTGGCCAAACAGTCGGTTCGCCTGATTCCACTCGATGGGATCGGTGCGGGCACCATTCCGGGTGCGCGCGTCGGCCGTCGCTTTGGCCCCCTCGGCCGTCGCGTTGATTGCCGTGCGCAGTCGGGAGAACTCCGATTCCAAGGGACCGTTTCCTTCCGGAAAATACAAGGCGCGCGCCATCTCGTTGCGCGTGACTCCGGCCGCACCTGCATAAGCGAGGGCGAGCGCGCTCTCGATCGAGTAAGGTGAGATCACGAGATTCGGGCCCTCGCGAGACTTCGCCAACTCACGAAAAAGATCGAGGCCGGTACTGTTGGTAGCGCGGGCTGCATCAAAAAAGTCCGTTGTGGCGAGCTGAAAGATCTCGGCCAACGCCACTCCGCTTTGAGCACCGGCACCGCGCACGTGCAGCGTATACGCGCCCGCTGGGAGTGTGGCGAGGAGCGCGGCGTCGCTCGCGCTGGAGAGGGCAAAGGCACCGACGGCCAGCCCGGCGTCCTGAATTTTTTTCACGCCAGCCGGATCGCCGCTGCTCCAATTGTCGTTGGCGGCGATCAAGGTACTGCCCGCGTACAACTCAATCCGCGGATCCGGGAGAAAACCCGCCACCTTAAATTGCTGGAGCGTCGGGCCGGTCGCGCGCAGGAGCAGCGTCGCGTTGCCTTCGCCGGCGACCACAAAGCCCACGACCACGAGGCCGTCGCCGGCTGCAACGCGGGCTCGTGAAGAAAAATTCACGAAGCGGGGCGACGTCGCGGACGGCGTGGCTACCGCGTCGTAGAACTCCAGCAGCGCCACGCCGGCCGCGCCGGAGGCCGAACTGCAATGAGCGGTGATCATTCCCGCAGCTGATTTCCCCACTAACGCCGCATCGCCAACGGCCCTTCCGCTGGGGCTTTCCAGCGGTGGAAATGTGCTCACATAGTTAGATGCCGCGGTCTCCGGCGCACCAGCGGTATTAGTCTGCGCCGCAAGCACGCTGCCATTAAAAATTTCCAATTTCGGATCGGCGAGTGTATCGGCGACGCCAAATCGAATCAGTCCAGGACCGATCGCGCGCACCAGCAGCGGGAGCCTGTCGGTTCCCTCCACGACCGCTCCAGCTATGAGCGTATCACTGCCACTGCCCGCCCGCGCGCGAATTGAGACGTTCACCAGACGCGCCGACGGCGGCTGCCCCCGGGCGCGGGTCAGATCGATCGCGGTCGCTGAATTCCCCCACGCCGCATCGTTAATGACAGTGAGCGCCGCCCCCGCGGTAGGCACGACGGGGATAGCGATGGGGGGGATTTGCGCGCTTAAGTCCACCCCGCCAATAAAAAACCAACCTGTGATAAAAACGATCTGGAGGCGTTTCATGCGAAACACACTGAAGACCTCGCCGCGCCAACACGAGCGGGCTCTTGCTTTTCGGTCAAAACGGGCCCGTCGCGACGGGTAAGGGGTAAACCGCGATGCTTGGCGATGAGCAAAGGCCAATGGGGTTCGGGAGATCGGGCGGTGCCCGAATGCCCGCGATTCTTGGTGGCCGAGGGCCCGCCGCGAGCCCCTGCGGCAACCTTTTTAAGACCAAGAAAAATTTCTCAGGCCCACCGACTTCGGCCCCCAAGCGCTCTCTCGCACGTGCGCTCAAAAGAAAAAGAGTCACGGATTACGTGCACTTTCTCCGCACCGTACGCTTGGCGGCCGCAGTTGAATAGCCGCAGTTGAAAAAACCTCGCGAGATTCCCCGAAGCCCTCCGCGGCGCGCCATCGACCCCACCCGGTTCGTTCGCGATGCCCCGCCTTCTAAAAACAGCGAGGAGCCTTTTCTTAGTTGCCGGCGGGAGGGCATTAATCGGGCGGGAGTACGCGGCGGCGGGCGCGGTCGAGCAGACGGCGGCGGGCTCGCCGGCAGGAGGGCTCCGCCCTCTCGGGCGAGCGCCTCTCCAGATCAGAAGGACCCGCGCAGGCCGATGGTCCAAGCGGAACCGTAGTCCACGCGTTGGCGAAATTTAGCGTAGTCGGGCGTGTTCGGTCCGTAGATTTTGGAGTCCTCGGTCTGGTCGGCAATGTTCCGCATGCTCACGAAAAAGGTGAGGTCCTTGCGGAAGGTGTAGTCGGCGTTGACATCGGTGTAGAGACGCTTGGATCCCCAGTTGTAGGTGTTGGGCTCGATGCTATTGGCAACGTTGACGCCAATAATACCGCGGCGCTGCGGAGAGCGGTAGTTCCAATTGAGACGCACGGCGTACTTGGGGCGGGTGAGGCTGGCGCCCCAGTTCATCGTGAGCGGGGTGAAGCCGGCAAAGTTGGCCGAGCCATCGCCTGTGGCGCGATTGGTGCTCGCATTGGCGAACGCTTGGACCCCGCGTGCCCAGGGGGGCAAAAATGTGAGCGCCTGCTTGTAGTCAATCTCGAAGCCGGTCATGCGCACGGTCGACGCGAGGTTGTAGTTGGTTGAGACGTCGTAAACGCTGTACTCTGCTGGGTCTAACGAGTAGTAGCCGAGGAACTCGGGGGAGGCTGGCAGGCGCACGCTACCGAAGAAATTTTTAAAATCCCGCTGGTACGCTCCGATGTTTATCGCCCCGACGCGGTCAAAATAATACTCGAGGCGCATCTTGAAAGTCTCCGCGCTCCACGCCTTGATACCGGCGTTGTTGACGGAGATGACGGTGCTCGTCGTGACAGGCACTGAGGTATCGGGCAACGTGAGACCGCCGGCGTATTGGTTAAAGTCGGGCCGCCCGAGGGACTGATAGTAAGCGAAGCGCGCGGTAAGGTTTTCGCGCAGGCGGTAGCTCACGTTGATATTGGGAAAAAGCCGGAGATATTCTTTTTGGGTCTGCTGGCCGCGGTCCAGGTAGGTGAGCCGCGAAACCCCCAACGCGTCGGCAGTTGGCAGGATGAGTTCAGGTTGGATAACGCCCGCGGCATTACGCACAATGTTACCCGCGGCATCGCGGCGCGGGACAATCTTGCCGGCGGCATCCTGCCGGTAATTTAGGGTGGGATCTGTTAGCGGGCCCGCCGCGCTGATATTAGTTTGCTCGGCGCGGATGCCACCGACCAACTGCAGGCGGCGGTTGAAGAACGCCGCGTCGCCACGAAAATATACGGACGAAATGATTTCGCGGGCATATTTGGAGGCCCCTACACCTGCGCGGTAGTTGGTGTTTCCGTTGGTGGTGAAATGCGCCGGATTGCGCTTGAACTGGTCGTAGTAGTCGTCGTTCGAAATCCACTGGATCTTGGGGAAACCGTAAGAACCGACCCGCTGGGAGAAGGCCTCGTCGACCACGAGTCCGGCCCGGTCGTCGCCGATTGACGGTGCGTTCGTCGCGAAGCTATTGATGCCGTCTTTACCGACGAAAGTATAGGTGTCGGTCGTGGCGCGAAGATCACGTTCCAAGCTGCGGATATCGGCGCCGACCTTGAGAGAGATGGGGATATCGCGAATCGTGAGGTCTCGACGGATGTTACCGCGCGCGCTGCGTTTTAGATCGACGGAATCGCGGACGACGTTGTTGGCCGTATCGAGCGAATAGTTATCGAGCGAGTAGGGGTTGACGGCGTTACCGGCGAGATCCGTGACCGTAATGGTGTTGGGTCGAAGATAGAAGATGTCGGCAAAGGAGACGCGCACGCCGGTGCGGCGCGCCTGGGTGGCCCCGAAGAAGCCCTTGTCAATGTTGCGCGTGTGAAGACTGGCGCGGGAATACCCGACGCCGGCGTCCATCTTCCAATCGGTGCCGTCGTGCCGCCAGACGAGCGAAGGAGAGGAGGTCGTGCCGTACCAGTCCTGCGCACCGCCGTTGACCCGCACCTCGCCGAAACCGCCAACGGGACCGAAGCCGCCGGGTGTGAGCGTGCCGGTGGAAGTCGGTGAGCCGGCGACATACGGCGTGCCGGTCGTGAACGTGGGACCCCAGGCGCCGGGCTGCACGCGATTGACGAAAAATGAAAGGGTGCGGTTGTTGTGCACCACGCCGATCCAATTCCACGTGTAGGCCAGGGAAAGGGTGTCATTGCGCGAGAGCTTGTAATCGACGGTCGTGGCCGCGGAGTCTCCGCGGTTGCCGCGGGTGCTATCGCGCAAGGCAAAGTCCGTGAGATAGGGTTTTTCGGGCGTGGTCGCAGGCAGGCCGGTGAGCGCGGTGGCGACGACATTGGTGGTCTGGCCGTTGCCTCGCCAGGTGCTGGTGGCGACGTCCTCGTAGCTGTATTGATCCACATGGTTGGTTGAGAGGGTAAAGCCGATACGCTTGCTAACGGGCACCACGGCTGAAAAATTATATCCCGGCGTGACTTTACTTGTCTCGCGGTTGAGCGGCCCGGCCGTCTTATTGAAATGGCGGTCACCATCCTTGAGCGTGAGAAACACGCTGCCGGAGTAGATCGGGCGTGAGCGCTCAAACGCGGAGCGCGGCACCATATTGACTGACCCAGCCAGAGAAGAGCCGGTCGATTCCGGCGTCGGTGAGTGATGAACCTCGATGCGCGAGATACTATTCACCGTAAACTGATCGAGCCCGATGCCACGTCCAGTGCCATTGCCAGCGGCGCTGGCGAGATCGAAACCGCCAACGGTCACGGGAACATTGGCCGAAGGCACGCCGTTCATCGAGATGCTGCGGGCCTCACCCGCACTGTAATCGAGCGTGATACCAGGGAGAAATTTCAGCACCTCGCCGGGCGTGCCGTCCACCACGGCGCCGAACTCGTCGGCGGCGACGACATTAATGATCGAGCGCGCGAAGCGCTGCTCGTTGATCGCGATGGCCGCGCCATCCATCTCCTTGGAGGTCGCGACCACAAATTTATCGAGCTGCACCGTGCCGTCCTTCGGCGCAGGGGGTGCCAGCGTTGCGGTCAACGTGACGTTTTGCGACACGACCTGACCAGCGGCGACGGTGACGGCAACAGTCTGCGGGAGGAGTCCGGTGAAGAACACGCGCAGGCGGGCCGTGCCGGCGGGGACGTTGGCCAAACGGTATTGGCCGCTCTCGTCGGTGAATGTTTCCAAGGTGGTTCCTTCGATCGTGAGGCGGGCGCGTTCGAGATACTCGGCGCGCCCTGAGTCGAACACCCGACCCTCGATCGTTCCCGTGGCGGGACCCTGCGCGTGCAGCGCCGCGCCTAGTAGGAGCGCGGTCAGCGCCGCGAGGTATGCTCTGAGGCGGAAAAAAGTAAGCGCGTTCATTTTTATGGGGCCAGGAAGGAGTTGGAGCGGGTTTAAGTTGAGGGGCGGGACTGAGCAGAGCCGAGTGGGCGTCCGGACGCGGTCTCGTGGAGTCATTTTAAAGCAACGGAGTGTCCAACCGTTTGACGAGGGCAAAATACTCAGCGGAAATAGTCAGCGGAGTCGGTCGGGCCTCACCGTTTATGAAGCGAGGGAGGCGGCCAAACACCTTCGATCCAAGCCTTGATTTTGTTTCGGTCGTTACTACGGATCGGCTGAGTTGAGAGGGCCTGTGCGGTGACCTCGACCGGACGGTTTTTCCTGTGGCGAATCGCGATGGGCGATTTGTGAACCGGGCCGAGCGAGGACACGGCGCCGGCTTTTCCCGAGCGGGCCAGTTCGTGCGCGCGGGCCTGGGCGGGAGAAAAGGGGGCGGGCGCGACACCGTCGTTTCCCCGACCGCGAACTCAACTATCCGCGGGGGGCTGCCCGATCCCTCGTTCGGTGCTGTCACCAGCGCGGTGCTCGCTAGCGAGGGGCCGACCAGCGCGTTGAGAATCCGCACCCACGCGGCGCTGCACCGCAAGTGCGCGCAACGCCCCGCGCGTTATTTCTTGGCGGTTTCGGCAGGAGGGTTTTTGCAAGACTGCCAGGCGAGAAAACGCCACTCGCCTTTTTCCTCCCGCCAGACCGCGAGAAAATTGAGATCATTCTTTTGCAGCCCACTCGCTCCGCTCGATTGAATGAGCGCGCGGCCCGTCATCAAGACGATGCCCGGCCCGGCTACGCGAAACTCCCGCGATTGGTAGTCATATTTCTCGTAAATCGTCGTCCGCTTGGTGAGTGATTCCACGTAAGAGGCCTTCGTATCGATTTTGCCGTTGGAGTGGGCGTAATGAAGATCTTTGGAGTAAATGGCGGTGAGGCGCGCGAGGTCACCGGACTTCGTGGCGGCGACGCGTTCTTCATCGGCGGCGCGGACGGCCGCAATGAGCGTTGCGTCCGAAGCGTGGCCGGCGAGGCCGGTCAGGACGGCACCCGTTAAAAAGCAGAGCAGATGGCGGAGGGAGCGGAGCTGGATAAAGTTCATAGGGAGGTGGCGCTGAGCAGTTTTCTCTGGGGGTGAGGTGATGATGGCAGGAGAGGCCGTCGCAGGCGGTATGAAGTAGCCTTGGGCCCGTCGCTGCAAGCCGCGGGTGGGCGGTAGGGCAAAATTAGTTTGGAGGCGATTTCTGCCCGGTGGGGTCGCGAATTTTGCGGCACGACGCCGAGCAAGCCCTTGGCGGCCGGCGATCCCGGCCTTCGCCCACGATCGAGGCAATTGGGGAGGCGACCGGCGTGGATCAAGGCTGCACTCAGCCGAGGCTAGGGTGCGGTGGGCCTGATGGTGGGGGGAGTTTTCATTTGTTTTCGCCGTCCTCGCAGCGATACTCGTTGTTATGGTTGTCTCGTCTCCGCCCGCCGCGCTTCGGCGGTTGTTTGATGCCGTTGGTACCGTCGATGCCGTCGGCATCGATGAGCGTGTGGCTAAATTCACCACGCGATCCATCAAAAAAAGCTCCAAGGTCTGGGGATTGAAGAAAGCCGTTTCGATGGTCGATCTCACAACGCTGGAAGGTAAGGACACCCCCGGCAAAGTTGCCTCACTCTGTCATAAGGCGCTGCAGCCTCACACGGAGCTGCCGGACGTGCCGATGGTGGCGGCGGTGTGCGTGTACCCTTCGATGGTGCGGTTTGCTCGCGCGGTCCTCGGGCCGGATTCACCGGTGCGGATTGCTTCGGTCGCGACGGCCTTTCCCAGCGGACAGAGCCCGCTCCGGACTCGTTTAGCTGAGGTGAAGGCGGCGGTGTCGGCTGGCGCGGACGAAATTGACATGGTGATCAACCGCGGCGCATTTCTGGCGGGGGAATTCCAAGTGGTGCAGGATGAGATCTCCGCAGTGGTGGCGGCGTGTGGTCGGGCCACCTTGAAGGTTATTCTAGAAGTGAGCGAGCTTGAGACGTACGACAATATCCGAGCGGCGTCTTTTTTGGCGATGCGCGTCATCCGGCCCGGCGATTTCATCAAGACGAGCACCGGCAAGACTTCGTTGAACGCCACGCTCGGTAACAATCAGGTTATGCTGGAGGCGATTCGTGATTTCTACCTCGAGACCGGTCGCGCCGTCGGGCTGAAGCCCGCCGGGGGCATTCGCTCGGCGAAGCAGGCTTTGCAGTTTCTCACGGCGGTCAAGGAGACCTTGGGCGACGCTTGGCTCACCAACGCCCGCTACCGTTTCGGCGCGAGTTCTCTGCTCAACGATCTGCTGCGGCAACTAGAGAAGGAGCGGACTGGCGCCTATCGGGCACCTTATTATTTCAGCGATGCCTCGGAGAGCTATTAGTTTAATTTTTCACTCGAACGCTTTGGGCCCCTATTTAAAATGTTATGAAACACTATCGAGATTGCCAGAGTTGCGGTCACCCGCTCAGTCGCGATCCCCAAGGTGGTGGCACCGAGGCGGATGGTACCCGCAGTTCGATGTATTGCCGGGAGTGTTACGAGGCTGGCCAATTCCTGCTACCTGATATTTCGGCCAGCGAGATGCAGGACCGCGTCCGCGCGGATTTGATCGCGACGGGTTTCCCACGCCTTTTCACGGGATTTCATACTCGGAAGATCCCTCTGCTTGAACGCTGGCAGCCGACTCCTTAATCGCATTTTACGCTATGCCTTCGCTCGCCTCCAAAAACCAATCCGCGCCTGCGCGCCCCCGCCCGCGCCGACCTGCGCCGGCCTTAATTTTTGGCGACCTCTGGGAATTTGATCCGGCTCCGGAAACGGCGGATCCCAAGATCAAATCGCGCTACGACTTGTTTATTAACGGCGCTTTCGTCGCTCCTAAAACGGGGGTATATTTCGATTCGATCAATCCGGCCAACGAGGAGAAAATCGCCGAGATTGCGCTCGCGGGCACTGCCGATGTCGACGCGGCTTACGCGGCGGCGCAGCGGGCGTTCGCGACCACGTGGGGCCGGCTGCCAGGCCGGGATCGCGCCAAATACCTTTACCGAATCGCGCGTCTCTTGCAGGACCGCGCCCGCGAATTCGCCGTCGCGGAAACCCTCGACGGCGGCAAGCCCATCAAAGAATCACGCGACTTCGATGTGCCGATGGCCGCCGCCCATTTTTTTTATCACGCCGGCTGGGCCGATAAACTGGAGTACGTGGCTCCGGGTGCCCGGGTCGCTCCGCTCGGGGTCGTCGGCCAGGTCATCCCGTGGAATTTTCCCCTGCTCATGCTCGCCTGGAAACTAGCGCCCGCTTTAGCCATGGGGAATACCGTCGTGCTCAAGCCCGCCGAGACCACCAGTGTGACGTGCCTCAAATTCGCGGAGATTTTACAGGAGGCCGGTTTGCCGCCCGGCGTGGTCAATTTCGTGACTGGCCCCGGCGCGGTTGGGGCGGCGGTTCTCCAGCACCCGACCCCGGCTAAAATCGCCTTCACCGGATCGACGGCGGTCGGTAAGGAAATCCTGCGCGTCCTCGCTGGGTCCACTAAGAAAATGACACTCGAACTGGGCGGGAAGGCGGCGAATATCGTGTTTGCGGATGCGCCGCTGGACCAGGCGGTGGAGGGAATTGTTAACGGGATTTTCTTTAACCAAGGCCACGTCTGCTGCGCCGGCTCCCGCTTGCTTGTGCATGAATCGGTCGCCGCGGCGGTGCTGGCAAAGCTGAAAAATCGTCTCCGCGTTTTGCGCGTGGGCGATCCGATGGACAAAAATACTGATGTAGGGGCGATCAACTCGCGCGCCCAGCTGCAAAAAATAACCGCGCTCGTCGCGAGTGGCGTCCAAGCCGGTGCGGAGCTCTTTCAAGCTCCCGGGCAGCTCCCGACCAAGGGCTTTTATTTCCGCCCGACGATTTTTAGCGGTGTGACCATGAGTCATCGGATCGCTCGCGAGGAAATTTTCGGACCGGTGCTCAGTATCCTCACCTTTCGGACTGTGGACGAGGCGATTGAGAAAGCGAATAACACTGCCTACGGGCTCAGCGCCGGCGTTTGGACCGACAAGGGATCGCGGATTCTGAAGATGAGCACGGAATTAAAAGCGGGTGTGGTCTGGGCCAACACCTATAATAAATTTGATCCAACGTCACCATTTGGTGGATACAAGGAAAGTGGCTTCGGCCGGGAGGGTGGCCGGCAGGGCCTGCTCGATTATGCGCAACGTCTTTGAACCCGGCGGGCCGGTGGACCGCGCCGCCGCCGGGCCTGCCCACGGCCGGGTCGGCGGATTTCTGGCGGTCGCGCGCTCGCCTGCTGGCGGGGGCGCCCTCTTATTTTCTATTTCATTTGGTTTTTGCCTCGCCGGTTAATTCTATGCCCCGCCTTCCCATCACCAAGACGCCCAAGCCTTACGTCGGCGGGGCCTTCATTCGCTCCGAAAGCGGCCGGACTTTTCCACTCAAGGATGCTGCCGGTAACTTTTTTGCCCACGTTCCTCAGTGTACGCGGAAGGATTTGCGCAACGCCGTCGAGGCCGCGGCCAAGAGCGGGCCCAGCTGGGCCAAACGGACCGCTTATAACCGCGGGCAGATTCTTTACCGTCTCGCGGAAATGATGGAGGCGCGCCGCGTGGAACTGGCTGACACCCTCGTCCGCTTCG